>CAMAUF010000076.1 GCA_945861295.1 bacterium
CGGTCGCTCCTTCGGCGGCGCATTGGTCAAGCGCCGCGCCGACCCGGATCAGGCCGTTCTGGGTCTCGTCCCAGCGCTGCGTGTAAAAGACGCGGAGGAGTTCGGCGAGTTCGCGCGAGAGCCGCCCGTGCTCGGCCGCCCGTTCGGCCTGCCGGCTGAGCTGCGTCAATCGAGGTTCGATTTCGGCGATGACGATGCGGATCTTGCTGATGTTTTCCTGCGTGAGGTTCAGCTTTTCCTGGGCGTCCTTGATCCGCATGCGAAAGCGCTTGACGTCGGCGGCTTCATCGAGGAGGCCGCGGCGTTCGTCCGGGGACATCGTCAGCACTTCGTCGACGAGCCCCTGGCCGAGGATGGTGTAGGAGTTTTGGCCGACATCGCCGGCCATGAGGAGGTCGGCGAGGTCTCGTAGGCGGACGCGCTGGCCGTTGAGGAGGTATTCGGAATCGCCGTTGCGGTAGACACGCCGGCCGACTTCGACTTCGGCGAAATCGAGCGGGAGCCAGCGGTCGCTGTTGTCGAGGGTAAGGATGACTTCGGCGAGCCCGAGCGGCGCACGGTCTTTCGCGCCCGCAAAGATGACATCCTCCTGCTTCTTCGCCCGGAGGAGCTTGGTGCTTTGCTCGCCGAGGACCCACCGCAGGGCATCGGTGACGTTGCTCTTGCCGGAGCCGTTGGGCCCGACGACGGCGGTGATGCCCGCGGTGTACTCGAAAGTCGTCCGGTTCGCGAAGCTCTTGAATCCTTGCAGGGTCAGCTTCTTTAGGTACATCAGCTGGCCTCGGCTTCGGCGCGGAGATGGGCGACGGCTTCGCGTGCCGCGCCCTGCTGGGCATCGCGCTTGCTGGCGCCCTCGCCACGTCCGAGCGTGCTTCCTCCCGCCCGGACTTCGACGACGAAGCGCCGGTCGGCGCTGGTTGAGGTGTCGGTGAGCGTGACATAATCCGGCGGTTCGTGCCAACGTGCCTGCACGAGGTGCTGCAGGCTCGACTTGGCGTCGATCCGCGCGCCGTCGCGCCGGAGCTGGGCGATTTCGGGCCGCAGAAGCCGAAGGATGGCGGCTTGGGCCGTGCGGTAGCCATGCGTCCGATAGACGGCCCCAATCAGCGCTTCGAAGGCCCCGGCGAGGTTGCGCTCACGGGCGCGGCCACCTGCGGCCTCTTCGCCGCGGCCGAGGATGAGATAGTCGCCGACGTTGAGGCGGGCAGCCACACGTGCCAAGGTTGTGCCGCGCACCAGGTCCGCCCTCATGCGCGTCAGTTCGCCCTCTCCCGCCTCGGGGTATTTTCCATAGAGTTCGATGGCAATGACCATCCCGACGATCGCGTCGCCCAGGAACTCGAGCCGTTCGTTCGAAGCGGACCGCGTGTCTGATTCGTTGAGAAAGGAATCGTGGGTGAGCGCTTGGGCAAGGACGGGCTCCGGGAGGGGCTTGACGCCCATCCGCTCGAGGAGGACTTGCGGGTCTTTGGCTTCGGCGAGCGCCACGTTCCCCCCGATCCAAGTTCTGCCAAAATGCTAAGGTTTCCTAATGGTATGGGCGCGGCCATCGCGCAGTCAACGTTCGTGGTATCCTCCCGCCCGAGGTGGCCCGCGCATGGACTCGACCCCCCAAGTCTGCCGCGTGTGCGAGGAAGCGGTCGCGGCCGATCATGAGGCCTTCTGTGGGCAGTGTGGCTCGCTGTACCATCTCTCCCAACGCATGGATCGGCCCGGCAAGGACTGCGGTTCGGTCTGGATCAACGAAGACCACCTCGCGTTGGACTTCACCTGCAACATCTGCCTCAATCCGGAGCCGCAGGCGAGCCTCGAAGATGTGCTCGACTTGGAGGAAGCCGCCGTCGCCGCCGGGCTTTCGCTGGACGGGATGCGGACGTTGGCCGATGCCGGACAGATCCGCCATCGCAAGACTGCGGGCGGGGCATACCTGTTCGTCCGCCGGGACCTGGTGACGCTCCGTGGGTAGGCTGCGGTGGGCGAGCTTGACGAGGCGCAGCCCATGGATCGAACGGTTTGTTGCGAATGCTTCCATCCTTTCGGCCGGCGTAGCGCACTCGTCTGCGCGGATTGCGGGGGCGTTTTCCACTTCCCAGACGAACGTGTTGGGGAGCCTGGGCGGGCCTGCGGGACCCACGAGATCGGCTATCGCCACCTCCTGGGCCGCGACGTTGTCCCGCTTTGCCTCCGCTGCGACATGGCGTTCCGGCTTCGCTTCGGGCTGCCGGGTTGAACGTCGCCGGCCTGTCCCGACCTCTTGGCCCCGGCCGGCCGCCGCGGGGAGGGACTGGTCATGAGCAATCGTCGCCGCAGCCGCGGATCGAGGCCAGCAAGTCCGGCCGGCAAGCACTCCATCCCCGAGCTCGCGGAGGCCGCGCCGGAACGCCAGCCGCTGCCCCAGTGGCGCTGGCGTGCATTCCCGGTGTTCTTCATGTTTTCGGTAGGCCTGTTTTTCGGCGTGTTCGTCGGCGTGCCGGCGGGGATAGCGGGGGAAGCGGGGAACAACGTGCCGCAGTACGTTGTCTTCCTCGGTTCGGCTATCCTCCTAGGACTCGCGCTCTCCCACGTCGTCGTCCGCTGGCTGCTTTCCCGCGGGATCGCTGGCCCGAGGCCGAAACGGCGCTAACTCGCGACAGGAGCAATCAAGAATGGTCTTCTCTGGAACATCCATCTCGCGCGGCGGCGTCGCGAGCCAAGTCGCCGCCGCTCAGGCCGCAGAGGAAGCGGGCTACGAAGCCGTTTGGGTCGCCGAAGTCCAGGAGCCAGACGCGATCACCGTGCTCGCGGCCGTCGCCTCGGCGACTTCGCGCATCACCCTGGCCACCGGCATCTTGCCCACCTACGTCCGCGACCCCTTCCTGATGGCGATGACGCTGCATTCACTGCAAGAGTACTCGGGGGGCCGCCTGCTTCCTGGCTTCGGCACGAGCACGCCCGCGATCGTGACGGGCTGGCACGGCATCCCCTTCGAGCGCCCGATCCGTCACACGCGCGAGTACGTCGGCCTCGTCCGCCGGCTCCTCGCGGGCGAACGCGTCAAGAGCGAGGGGACGTTCACGATCCGCGGCGCCTCCCTCCGTAGCGCGGCGAACCCCGCCATGCCGATCTGGCTCGCCGGCCTGAACCCGCAAATGCTCGAACTGGCGGGAGAGATTGCCGACGGCGTCATCCTCAACTTCCCGACTGTCGGCTACGTCGAGCGCGCGCTCGAAGCGATCGACCGCGGCCTCCGCAAGAGCGCCCGCACCCGCGGCGAGTTCACCATCGCCGCCAACTTCCGCACCTGCATCACCGATGTCTTTGAGAACGGAGCGAATCCGCTGAGGCGTGAGCTCGTGACCTACTTCATGGCGCCCGTCTACCAGAAGGTTTTTCGCGAAGACGGGTACGAAGTCGACGTCCAGCGCGTCACGCAGCTTTGGGCGGCGGGCGAGCGTGCCGGCGCTATCGCCGCCATCCCCGATGACTTCGTCGACGCCCACGGCGTCATCGGCACGCTAGAGGCCTGTCGCGCCAAGGTTCAAGCCTTCCTGGACCTTGGCATCGACGAGGCAATCCTCTTCCCAGTCGTGGCCGACGGCAGCGGCGCCGAAGCGTACATCGGCACCATTCGGGCCTTCGGCCGACCGTAAGACGGGTGGCGATGGCGACCAGGCCACGCGCCAAACACCTGGCAGGGGCCACGGCGCCCCATGGGGGGCCCGGGCGCGGCGCCGTCTCCCGGAGAATGAGACTCGTGCCCGCGCCTCTGGTACATTGGCCGCAGCCACGAGCCAGCGAGCGCCCGTATGCACCGCGAAGACGCCTGGAAGATCCTCCAAGAGCACGCGCGCGAGGAACGCACCCTCCGGCACGGCATCGCCGTGGAAGCGGCCATGCGCGGCTACGCGCGGCTTCTGCACGAAGACGAGGAGAAGTGGGGCATCACGGGCCTGCTGCATGACTTCGATTGGGAGATCCACCCGACCGCCGACCTCCACCCCGAGAAGGGCGGCGAGATCCTGGCGGCGCGCGGCGTCCCCGACGATATCCGGTATGCCATCCTCTGCCACGCACCCTTCCTCGGCCTCGCCTACACGAGCCAGATGGACCGCGCCATCTTCGCATGTGACGAACTCTCCGGGTTCGTCACAGCCTGCGCGCTCGTGAAGCCGGACAAGTCGCTGGCCGCCGTCGAGCCGGCTTCGGTCCGTAAGAAGATGAAGGACAAGGCCTTCGCCCGCGCCATCAACCGCGACGACCTGATCAAAGGGGCGAAAGACCTCGGTGTCGATCTCGATGAGCACATCCGCTTCATCGCGCAGTCCCTCCAACCCGTAGCAAACCAACTGGGAGTGAACCGGTGAGAGAAGAGCAAGTCCCCGATCGCAACATCGCCATGGAACTCGTCCGCACGACGGAGGCGGCCTCGCTCGCCGCCGCGCGCTGGGTGGGCCGAGGCGATAAGAACGGCGCCGACCAAGCCGCGGTCACGGCGATGCGCCTCATGCTTGACACAGTCGACATGGACGGCGTCATCGTCATCGGCGAAGGCGTCAAGGACGAAGCGCCGATGCTCTTCAACGGCGAACGTGTCGGCAATGGGCGCGGCCCGAAGCTCGATGTGGCCGTCGACCCACTCGAGGGGACGCGGTTGACAGCGCTCGGCCGGCCGGGCGCCGTCAGCGTGATCGCGTGTGCGCCACGGGGGACGCTGTACAACCCCTACGACATTTTTTACATGGAGAAAATCGCCGTTGGGCCGGAGGCGAAGGGGAAGATCGACCTCGCAGCGCCTGTCCGCTGGAACATCGAGCAGGTCGCGAAGGCGAAGGGGATCGACATCGAGGAAGTGACCGTCATCATCCTCGACCGGGATCGAAACACGGAGATCGTCGACCAAGTGCGGGCGGCTGGCGCGCGCATCCGGTTTATCACCGACGGCGATGCGCCGGCGGCCGTTTCGGCGGGGATGCCGGGCACGGGTGTCGACATGATGCTGGGGATCGGCGGGTCGCCAGAAGGGGTCGTCGCCGCGTGTGCCCTCAAGTGCATCGAAGGCGACTTCCAGGGCCGCCTGTGGCCGCGCAACGACGACGACCGCAAGCTCGCCGCGGAACGTGGTCTGGACCTCGGCAAGGTCCTGACGATGGACGACCTGGTCATGAGCGACGATGTTTTCTTCGCGGCGAGCGGTGTCACCAGCGGCGAACTCCTGCGTGGCGTGGAGTACACCGCCGGCGGCGCAACCAGCGAATCGCTCGTCATGCGCTCACGGTCCGGGACAGTGCGGAAGATCCAAACGGTCCACCATTGGCGACGCTTGCAGCAGTTGGGCGCTTCCTAAGCGGGCGTGGCTTCACACCTAGGGGGCGAGCGTCCGGCGGTCGGCCAGACGGCCCGCGACTTCGAACACCACCACGAGGGCGCAGACCACGACGCCGCTCGCGCTGATGGTGGCGGCTTCGCCGAACGCGTCGGCGATCGAGCCGACCGGCAGCGCCACCACGCTGGACGAGGCGAAGGCGAGAAAGGTCAGCGAGATGACGCGGCCAAAGTAGGCTGGTTCGACGAGGTGCGAGACGAGCGCGCCGTTCAGCGTCTGGAAGCCGCCGCCCGCCGCCCCGACGAAGAACATCGGGATGAAGACCAGCCAGTAGTTCGGCATCAGGCCAGTCGCGATCAGCGCGAGGCCAAAAAGCAGGCAGAGGGCGGTGTAGACGGCGGGCGCTCGCTTCGAATCGGCCATGGAGGCCACCGCCAGGCTGGTCATCAGTCCGCCGATCGCGTTGACCGTCAGCAGCCACGTGATCTGCGAGGGGTCCCGGCCGAACTCGTTCTTAACCAGGCCAGGCAGCACGGACACGTACGGGAAGCCGCACATGATCACCAGGATGTAGGACGGGACCAGGATTCGAATGCCGGGAGTCCGGCCGACGTACTTGATCCCGCTCCAGATTTCGCCGAAGACGGGCGGCCGGCGGGCCGTGGTAGGCGCGGACTTCGGCAGGCTGTACGTGCACGCCATCGCGCCGAGGTAGAGCACGGTCATCCCGAAGTAGGCGCCCCCGGGCCCGATTACGCCAACGCCAAGCGCGGCTGCGGCGACAAACGGCGCCAGGATGCGAGACGCGTTCAGCGCTACTTGGCTGAGGGCTACGGCGTTGCCGCGGAGCCCCGGCCCGACAAACTCGACGAGCAATCCCTGGCGGGCCGGCCCGAGGAACGAGAATGCGACGCCGATCGCGAACGATGTGAGGGCGAGCAACGGGATCGTGATGGTGTCCGTCACGATCAGGATGGCCGCCATGAGAAAGGCGGCGGTGATGACAGCCTGGCAGACGAAGATGACCAGACGCTTGGAAACCCGGTCGGCGAGCGCCCCGCCGAACGGCCCCAGGGCAAGCTGCGAGATGCCTTGGGCCAGGATGACGAAGCCGACGGCGCGGTTGCTCCCGGCCAGGTCGAAAGCGACGACGCTTTGAACCGCCGTGGACATGAAAAAGGCGATGAATGCGAGGAAGGCGCCCGTCCAAAGGACGGTGAACGGCCGGCTCTCGAAAGCCGCGAACGTCCCTCCTGTCCAGCGTGTCACCGCGGGTTAGGGTAGGGGCGCGAGTTCTCGCGCGCGAACCGGCCGAGTGTGTGGTGGCGCGAGATGCCCGGCCGCAGACGAGGTGGCATGATAGTGCCGCTGGCAGCCGCGCGGGAGTTCGGGCGCTGTAGGCGACTCACTTTTACGAGTAGGGAGGCCTGGCGCGATGCGCTACAACGTGGTTGCCATTTCCCGGACACTGGGCGCCGGCGGTGAAGATCTGGGCGAGGCCCTCGCGGACGAGCTGGGCTATCGCTACGTGGACTCGGAAATTCTCGACCGGGCGGCGGCGGTGGCCGGCGTGACACCGGCCGCCATCGCCCAGGTCGAAGCGCGGCGCGGCCTGCTGTCCCGCATCGTCGAGGGGCTCGGTCGGGCTCGCACCCAGCGCGACTCGATACCCGGAGCGCCCGCTAACCCGGAAGGCTACGAGCAGCTCGTCGTCGATGTCATCAAGGAAACGGCCTCGATGCAGATGGTCGTGATCGTGGCCCACGGCGCGAGCATCCCGCTGGCGGGCATGCCGGGGCTCCTGCGCGTGATGGTGACCGCATCGTTCAACCAGCGCGTCCAACGGCTCGCGGCCCAAGTTCAAGTGCCCCCGTCGGAGGCAAAGAAGATGGTTGAAGACTCCGACCGAGCCCGGGCCGAGTACTTCCGGCGTTTCTTCCAGCTCGATCAAGAGACGCCAACACACTACGACATCGTCGTCAGCACGGATACGTTAAGCGTCGATGAAGCGGCAGCCGCGATCCTGGCGATCGTGCGGGTAAGTTAGCCAACGCGCGCAGCGGCGGGGTAGTGCACGCCGTTCAGCGCAGACGGAGCGCCACGGATTGCGTGAGGTCGACGAAGATCACTCCGGGGAGGGTGGGTGTGCTCGACCCGCCGGCGCCCTCAAGGGTGATGCCCATGACGGCGTAATTCCCGAGTTCGTCCTGGGCCGGCGCCCACGTGCCCCTGCCGTCAGCGAACAGTCCGCTCGGTTCGAACGCCTTCCCATCCTTGCTGAACCAGGCTTGATACGCCTTGCCGGCCTGCGCTTGGGGGAGGCCCTCGACTTGAATGTAGGCGGAACGGGCGCTTGGGGCTTGGACGACGGCGGCGCGCAGCCCGCCCGCCTCGGCGCGGGCGACGCGGAGCGTGCCTCCGGCCGCGGCCCGGATCGCCTGCGCTTGCAGCGAGACGACCGGGTCGGGCTCGCTGTCTTGGAGGGCGAAACCCAAGGCTCCCCCGACGAGCAGTAGGGCCGCGGCGGAAGCTGCGGCGGCGCCCGCCCAGGCCCAGCGGTTGCGTGCCCTGAACTGCGTCACATTGCCGCGCGCCGCGACACCGGTGGCAGCCTGCTGTGAAGCCTCGCGCTCATTCTGGATGCGTTGGCCGATCGCGGCCCGAAGGCCCGCCGAAGGGCGGACTTCCTCTGCGGCGAGCGGCAGCAATCGGGCTACCCCGGCCATGGCCTGCCATTCCGCCGTACAGGCGCCGCAATCCACGAGGTGCAGGCGGACGGAGACGGCATCGGCTTCGGGGAGGACGCCGAGGACGAACTCGGGGAGAAGGTCCAAGGGGTGAAGCATTTCAGTCAACTGACATCACTCCCTGTTGCTGGAGCACGCCGGCGAGCTTGAGCAGCCCGAGGCGCAAGCGGCTCCTCACGGTGGGCGAAGGCACGCCGAGGATCGTGCCAACCT
>CAMAUF010000077.1 GCA_945861295.1 bacterium
CAGCGGCCAGCAGGCCGTCGAGGGGCGAGGCGACTGGGGCTTCGGCGGCGACATCGCCGAGGGCTGGCTGCGCGGCGTACAGCGCGGCCAGCGTCGCGCGCAGCTCGCCTTCCTGGCGCGTGAGCGAGTCTGTGCCCTGGCGCGCGAGCGTGTACTTCAACAAGCCGACCAGTTGGCCGGCGCTCGCCCGCGCCCACTGCGTCCGCAGTTCCGGCCCGAGGATCTCCTCGACGGTGCGGATGGCGCTGTTGATCAGCTCGGCTTGGGTCGGGTGGCGTTCCATCAGGGCTGCCCGCGCAACGCCGCGGCGACCGTCGCCTCGTAGTCGAAGTCGTAGCTCGCGAACCAGATCGGGTCGCGCAGCGCGTCCTTCGTTTCCGCCAGGCCGCTGCCCATGAACCATTCGAACGTCTGGGCGTGGCCTTCCCGGAAGCCCCACTGGTTCCGATGGCCGAGCAGCTTCTGGGCCTTCTCGATGCTCAGGATCGAGTGGTGGCCCTTGCCGAAGAGGTGCCCGAAGGGCGCGCGCGTCAGCTTGGCTAGCTCCCCGGTTGGAATGACCACCACATCCGCCGGCTTGCCCACGATCTCGCCCAAGACGCGCACGTACTCGTTCACCGTCACCGCTTCCGCCGTGATGTTGAAGACTTCGCCGACGGCCACCGGGTTCGTCGCCATCTCGACCATGGCGCGGACGAGGTCGTCGACGTGGCCGTAGGAGCAGGTCACCAGGCCGTCGTGCGGGATAACGATGGGCAGGCCGCGGAGGAGGCGCAGGAACATCGGCGCCTCCATGTCGTAGATGTTGTTGTCCGGGCCGTAGATCGCCGCCGGGCGCGCGCTGACGGCCGGGAAGCCGGTGGCGCGGTGCCGTTCGAAGATCGCCGTCTCGACCATCGCCTTGAATCCGCCGTACGTATTCGCCTGGTCGGGGTTAATGGCGAAGTCCTCGGTCCAGGGCTGGACGCCGGTGTGTTGGGCGTATGCCATGATCGAACTCGTGAAGACATAGCGGCCACAGTGCCCATCGAGCAGGTCGATCAGCAAATCGATGTTCGAACGGCCCGCGACCATGACGAAGCCGGAGACATCGAACACCGCGTCCCAGTCCTTGCCGGCGAGGGCGGCGCGCATCGAGTCCTCGCTCGTGCGGTCGGCCACGAGCCGCCTGACGCCAGCGGGCAACGCCGTCGTGGTCTGGCCGCGATTGAGGACGGTCACGTCGTGGCCCCGCGCGCTCAGTTCCTGGACGAGATGAAGCCCGACGAACTGCGAACCGCCGAGGATCAGCGTTCTCATGCGTGGGCATTGTTCGGGCCACTCGCCCCGCTGTCAAACGCCACGCCGAACACATATGCTTGATCGAAGGAGTCTTGTCATGGCCATCCTGATTCGCATGTCGATCAACCAGTCCGGCGAAGCGGCCATCCCGCCCGAGGTGCGATGCGCGCTGGGCGTGCCGGAAGGGGGCGCGGTCGAGTTCATCATCGAAGAAGACGGCGCCGTGCGCGTGCAGCCCGCGAAATACCCGACGATCGCGTCCCTGCGGGGCGCGCTCGGATACCTGAAGAAGCCTCTGACCTCGCGCGAGATGAAAGAACTGGCGCACGCCGCGCGCGTACAAGAGTACTTCGATGGTCGATGATGGTCATGTCGACACCGCATCGTGGTGCGGCTCCTAACCCAGGATGACCACGTCAAGAGGGACAACGTCCGGCGGCTTATCGAGCGTATCGAGCGGCGTGAGATCGCTCTCAGGATCACCGAGACAGCGATCAGCGACCTTGTGTATGTCCTGAAGTCTGGCACCTACGGGCTCACCCGTCGCGAGATTGTCGAACTGGTCCGCCCGATCCTGGCGTTGCCCTGGGGGCATCGTGCGCCGCGAACCGTAACCGCCGTTACCGGGGCACTATCACGAAGCGCCCATCCTTGACCGTGAAGATCGTCACGGGGTCGAGGCCCTCCGCCTGCCGGTCGCCGCGTTCGTCGAAGGCGACCCGCCCCGAGGCGCCGGCGATTTCGACCTTGTGAATGGCCGCGTTGAGGCGGGCCAAGTTGATGTGGAGGACGCCATCGCGGTCCTCCGCGACGCCGGGCGCTTGGAGCGCCGTGAGGATGACGGTGGCGGCGTCGTACGACTCGGCCAGGAAAGCGGTGCCATGCGGGTCGGCGCGGTAACGGGCGGTGTACTTGGCGACGAAGGCGTTGTAGGCGACGCCCTGGGCCGGCGGCGACGGCAGCGTGACGTAGAGGCCGGGCTCGGCCAGCGCGCCCAAGCCGCTGATCACGGCCGGGTCGAAGATGGCGTCACCGCCGAGCACCGGTCCTGCGTAGCCGGCGGCGCGGAGCGCCCGGATAAAGGGCACGCCCGTATCGAAGAAGCCCGAGAAGTAGACGAGCGAGGGCTTCGCCGCGGCGGCGGCCTTGGCGGCGGCTTCGACGCCATCCGCTTCGAAGCCCGCCTCGCCGACGACCTTGCCAGTGAAGGCAGCCCGGAACTGGTCGACAGCGCCGCCATACCGGAACGCTTCGAAGGCGATGAAGACATCCGCGACCTTGAGCGTGTTCTGGGCGAAATCGGCCTGTTCGACGCCCTGGACGTCGTCGTTAAAGGCGGTGCGGAGGAAGGTGCGAAAGGGTTCGCGGCCCTCTGGGTGGGTCGTCGCCGGATTGGTCGAAAGCTGCGAGATCTGCGTGACGCCGGCCGCTTCGTAGCCCGGCTGCGACCCGAGGACGGCGCCCGAGCAGGAGGGCCCGACCACCGCCACGACGTCAAGCGAAACCAAGGCGCGCGCGGCCCGCTCGCCGCCGAGGCGGTTGCAGCCGTCGTTGACCGTCACGAACCGGATCGGGTGGCCGGCGATATACACGCCGTCGCCCGCGAGCTGCGCCGCGTCTCGAAGGGAGCCGCCGAGCGTGGCAAGTTCGCCTTGGACCATCGTGCTCACGCCTATGGTGATCGGCTGACCGCGTGCGATCACGCGCGTCGCGTCGGGCTCGCCATCGCCCCCGCAGGCGCCGAGCGCCAGCGCTCCCAGCCCAATGACCGCAACGGCCCAACCAACCCGTAGCGCCCTGTTTACCCGCATCTCTCACTCCGGCGGCAACGAGCCGCTTCACCAACCTTACAGGGGCTCGCGAAACACGGAAGATCCAGAGTCAGCCCGCTCCTGGTTACCGCAACCGCCGGCCCATGATGAAGAAGTCGTGCCCGCCTGTCAGAAACGGCATCGTCAGCAGGGTTTCGAATCCCAGCCGTGCGTAGAGCTCGTGGGCGCGGCTGTCGGTCCGCGTGCTCAGCAGACACGCCGCCTCGGTCCGGCCCGCCAGGAATGTCTCGACCAATGCGGTGCCAATCCCGAGGCCTTGCGCGCGCGGCCGCACAGCCACTTCGCTCAACTCGACACTATCCCGCAGCCATCCGTCGTAGGCCCGTCCGCCCACCGCGCGGACGACATCGTGCCACCACTGACCTCGAAGGCTGGTGTAGCCGTAGATCATGCCGAGCGTGTCGCCGCCGTCATCAACCGCGACGAGGCCAGCGAAGCCGGGGAACTTGACGTGCGATTGTCGCAAGCGCTGGGAGACATCCCGGCCGCGGTCGGTGTCATGATAGGGCGGTCGTGCGAAGGCTTCCGCGTAGGCCGTGATCGCCGCGGCAAGACCTGGGCCTTGGACTGGGAGCGCGCGCAACGCCCACCCCGCCGGCGGCGGGGGCGTGCTTGTGGGCTTGCGCCGGAAGAGATGGTCTAGCCGCGGTACTGGACTCGCCCCCCAACCTTGTCCTTGTTGAGCCGCTTGTTGAGGTGCAGCCCTTCGAGGATGAACTCGACAGCGGCGGCGCTTTCGGCGGGCGTGCCGGTCGCGCCGAGCTTAGCCAGCGCCTCAGGCATGCCGTCGATCTGCCGCGCCAGGCGGACGTACTGCTCGCTCGCCGTCATGTCGCCCACCTCGACCGCCATCCCGGCCTTAAAGCGGGTGATGGCTGGCTCCAACTCGCTGAGTTGATAGTTGCGGTTGAAGACCGCGACCACCGCGCCCTGAATCAGCTTCTCGACGATCTGCTCCTCGCGCCCGTCCTCGACCGTCTCGAACTCGACCTTGCCCATCAACGTCGGGAGGACGAACGGCAAGTCGCTGACGCGTGGGACGACCGTGTCTTCGCCGAGCGTGATCGAGCGCCGCATCGCGTTCGCCAGCATGCTTTCGTAGTTCGCGATGCTCGCTCGGACGGAGACGCCGGAGCGCTGGTTCACGTCGGGGCTCTTGCGCGCGAGGCGGCTGATCTCCGCGATGATCTCCTTCATGTACTCCGGGACGACGACGGTGAAGTCCGTCGGCATGGGATGGTGCTCGGCGAGCATAATGTCGATTTCGTGCTCGACCTTCTGCGGGTAGTGGGTCCGAACTTGCGCACCGTAGCGGTCCTTGAGGGGGGTGATGATGCGGCCGCGGTTCGTGTAGTCCTCGGGGTTGGCGCTGGCGACGACGAAGACATCGAGCGCGAGCCGGATCCGGTAACCACGAATCTGGACGTCACGCTCCTCCATGATGTTGAGGAGTCCGACCTGGATGCGCTCGGCAAGGTCCGGCAGTTCGTTGATACAGAAGATGCCGCGGTTCGTGCGCGGGATGAGCCCGTAGTGAATCGTCAGTTCGTCGGAAAGGTATTTGCCCTCGGCGACTTTGATCGGGTCGACTTCGCCGATGAGGTCGGCGATCGTGATGTCCGGGGTCGCCAGTTTTTCGCCGTAGCGGTCGCCCCGCGTGAGCCATGCAATGGGGGCGGCGTCGCCCAGGCTGGCGACGATATCGCGGCCGGCGCGGGTGATCGGCTCGAACGGGTTTTCAGGGATCTCGCAGCCGCCCAAGGTTGGGGTCTCGGCGTCGAGCAACGACGTCAGCGAGCGGATGATGCGGGACTTCGCCTGGCCGCGTTCGCCGAGGAAGATGATGTCCTGGCCGGCCAGGATGGCATTGGTGATATGGGGGATGACTGTTTCATCGAAGCCGTGGATGCCGGGGAAGAGGTTTTCGCCGGCTCGGAGCTTGACGATCAGATTCTTTCGCATCTCCTCCCGCACAGGGAGGACTTGGTAGCCCGAAGCCTTGAGCTCGCCGAGCGTCCGGGGCCGTTCTGCTGTGGTCACGTGATCCCTCTCTCCACCCCGGCGCCCGCGGTAAGCGGCCTCGTGTTTGGTCTATCAACGGGGTTCGTTCACTTCGCGTAGGCGGCAGTCCTGAGCGCCTCGCCACCGATCATAGGGAGCGGGATCGGGGTGTCAACCGAAGCCCCGTTTGGGGCTTTACGAGGGGCGCTCGGCCGCCGCCAAGTCCCGTTCTAGCGAGGCCAATCCCGCCGGCGTGTTCGCGTTGCGGAAGCTCGCGAGCTTCGGGTCGGGCGCCAGCAACTCCGCACGCTCGACCCAACGGACCGTCATGCGTGCGAGGGCTTGGCGCAGGCTTCGTTCGCCGGCGGCGTAAGCTGCCTCGCAGTGGGCCAAGGCCGCCTCGCGGTCGTATGCCGCTACCAGCGGCTGCGGTATGCCTTCGAGCAGAGGGCAGGCGGCCTCAGCCGCGGTTTCGCCGAGCGATTCCGCCAGGCGGCGCACCAAGGCTGGACGCAGCAGCGGCGCATCGCAACTCGTGAGAAAGCAGCGCGCCGCGGTCGCACTCCGCAGCCCGGCGATCGCCCCGATGAGGGGTCCCTCCGCCTGGGCGAAGTCGTCTACGACCGTCGCGGCGATCCCATCGAGCGCGGGCAAGGTCTGGCCCGCGGCGCGGACAATCACGATCTCGTCGCACGCTTCGGTCAGCGCGGAGGCGACCCAGACCAGCATCGGCCGGCCCGCCAAGAGGGCCGACGCCTTGTCGCTCCCGAACCGGGTGCTTCTCCCGCCCGCGAGGATGACGCCGGCAATCGCGTTGGGCCCCATCCGCTGCGTCGTCATCCGCGTTCACTTCCCTCGAACGGTGGCCGTGGAGGGCCGCTCGTCCTTGCAGTATCGACGAGCGGCGGCGATCGTGGGAGCGTGTTTGGCCGCAAACCACTGATCACCGACACCGTCTACGGCAGTCTGATGACCTCGTTTGGCCGCGTCGTCGACCTCGACCGGTTCGTGTCCGGGCCGGCGGCCGCCCTGGCGGAGAAAGTCGCGGCCGCGTCGCCGGAGGCTGTCGCCGCCGCCGACCGTTCGACCTATGAGGGGGCCGCGCTCTACCACCTGCGGCTCCTGGCCGGCGCGTGGATCATCGCGTCGGAAGGCGGCGTCCCCCGCAAGACCGCCGAAGTCTTCGAAGAGGCGGTCGCCTGGCGCTTCCGGGCGGCGGGCCGGGAGGCGCAGGAACTCGCGCACCGCCTCTCGCGCCTGGCCCGCGCCGAAGGCCCGCGCGACCTCCGTCAGGGCTGAGGGGCCCGAGTCGTGACGAACGCCGCGGTGGCCGCGATCGCCTCTTCGATGTTCTGGCCATGCGTGCGCCCAGACGAGGCGCGCGGCTTGAGGTCGTGGTCGCCGTCTTCGATCCAGCGTAGGGCGATGGCTGGCGAGAGCACGTAGCCCGCGACGTCCGCCGGCGTGCCGAAGGGGTCGCGCGTGCCTTGGAGGATCAGCGCCGGAGTCGTCAACGATTCGAGGTGCGCAGTCCGCGTCTTTTCGGGGCGGCCCGGCGGGTGGAAGGGATAGCCGAGGCAGACGAGGCCGCGCACGCCCTGTTCGTCCGCGACCATGCTCGCCATCCGGCCGCCCATGGACTTCCCGGCGATGAAGACGCCAGCGCCGCCGCCGAGCTCATCGATGACGGAGCGCCAGGTCGCGAGGAGGACGGGTTCGCGGTCCGGCCCCGGGCGCCGGCCTTCACGCCGGGCCGCCATGTAGGGAAACTCGAAGCGCACCACCCGGAGGCCCAACACCGCGAGGCCCTTCGCCAGCGTGGCCATGACTGGGCTGTCCATCGCCGCGCCGGCGCCGTGCGCGAAGATCAGCGTGGGGCCGGATTGTGGCCCCTCCGAAAGCAGGGTCGCGCTCATCCCGGAACCTCCGCGTTCTCGACCGCCGGCGCGGGCTAGGTCAGACCGAACGGCTTCTCCGACTTGTCTTCGTCGAAATGGTAATCGACGTGCATCCAGATGACGCGGGCGTAGCGAAACGAGATCGGCGACTGCACGACGAGGTGCGCCAGCGGGACGCCGATCACCCAGAGCGGCGAGACGCCCGCCAGCAGCATCGGCAGCCAGTAGGCGGTGCTCACGAGCCCAAAAAAGTAGCTCGCATACATCGCGCCGACGAAATAGCCCGGCTCGCGTTCGAACCGGAAGTCGCAGACGGTACACCGCTCGCGCATCGCCATGAGGCTGCCGAGCTTGACGAGGCTGGCTGATTGAAAGGCCCCGCCACGACAGCAGCGCGGACACCTCTGGCACAAGATCGGCCAGATCCGACCGAGAAGGCTCACGCGCTCCTCCTCATGCCTCATGCCTCATCCCTCATCCCTCATCTCTCGGCTACCCCATCGTCTGGACGGAGGTCGGCGTCACGCGAAAGATGACGCGCTTTTCGGCCGGGTTGGCGGCGCGGCCCGGATACGTATCGAGGCCAAGATACTTCTTCGCCATCTTGTCGATGTTGGCATCCGCGCCAACGGTCGTTCGCTCGGAGACGACGCCGCGGACTTGGATGTAGCGGTACGGGTTGGCGGCATCGTGGATCGAGATCGCGACGTTGGGGTTGCGGTCCATGTTCTTGGTCTTGACGCGCCCTTCGGCCGTGTTGAAGACGAGCGTGTCGCCTTCGAGATCGATCCAGAGCGGCGTCGACTGCGGGAGGCCGTCGCGGCCGAGGGTGGCGAGATGGGCGAGGTTCTTGCCCTCGATGATGTCGCGATGCGAAGCGGGGACGGAAACAGCCATGGGTTGGCTCCTTGTTTAGATGAGAGGTTCGACCGTAGCCCGCGCCACGGCGGCGGACAAGGTGGATTGGGGTCGCGCGTCTACTTGGCCGCGAGTTCCGCCTCGTGGTCCTTCCACGACTGGCGCACGCTCCACCAAGGTTCGGCGCCCGCGAGCGACGTGATCTTGTCCCACTGCGCCGCGATCTTGTCGGCTGTCGGCTCGGGCACTTCGACGCGCGCGTTGCGGATGATCGCGGCGCGGCCGAACGTGCCGCCGGAGGCTTCAATGACCATGCCGCTGCTGGTGCAGTCGCTGCTCGAAAGGTAGGTCACGACCGGCGCGACCAACTCCGGGGCC
>CAMAUF010000078.1 GCA_945861295.1 bacterium
GCGAAACCCCGGCAGCAGCAACGGCGACAGCAACGACGGGCGGGGCTGCCACGCCCGAGACCCCTCGCCCGACCAGCACGACGGCGCCAGCGACCGAAACGCCACGTCCGACCGCGACGGGCGGCCCCGCCGGCGTCTTCACCCCCACGCCACCGCTGCCACCAACGCCTCCGGGCACGGCTGCGGCTTCCGCGACTCCGACGACGCCTCCAACCCGCACGGCGCAGGCCACAGCGAGCGCGACCTCGACGGCGTCGTCGACAGCCTCACCGACGCGGACGCCGACAGCCACGCCGACGAAAGCGCCGGCCCCGACCGCGACGCCGACAGAGTTCCAGCTGCCGCCGACACCGGCTCCCGAGCCGCCCACGCCAACGCCGCGGCCTACCCCAACGACCCCACCGCCGACGCCGACGCCAACCCCCTGCGTCCCCAACCCGGACGGCACGCCGTGCAAGTGAGGCCTACTTCCCGCCCGCGGCGAGTTCGGCGATCAAAGCGGCGGCGATGACTTCGACGGCCTGGTCGAGCGTTTCCGGGTCGGCGGCCGTGAAGTTCAGCCGCAGCGTCGCCGCGCCCTGTTCCTCATCCACGAAGAAGTACCGTCCCGGCACGAACGCGACCCCGGCGGCGAGCGCACGTTCGTTGACGCGGACAGCGTCGAGCCCCGCCGGGCCTTCGACCCAGACGAACATGCCGCCCTCCGGTTGCGTCCAGCGGAAGCCGGCCGGGAGATGGCGCGAGAGGGCCGCAAGGATCGCTTCGCGGCGGGGGCGGTAGAGCGCAAGGATCTTAGGGAGTTGACGCTCCAGGTGGCCGCCAACGAGATATTCGGCCGCGAGCGCCTGTCCGAGCGTGCTGGTGTGGAGATCGACGCCTTGCCGCGCCACCACCAGCCAACGCAGCAAGGGCGCCGGAGCGACACAGAAACCAACCCGCAGCCCGGGCGCGAACGTCTTGGAGAGCGTGCTCATGTACGCGACGTTTTCCGGGGCGAACGACTGGATCGGCGGAACGCGCTCGCCGGTGTAGCGGAGGTCGCTGTACGGGTCGTCTTCGACGAGTAACGTCCCATGGCGGCGCAAGATCTCGGCGACGGCGAGGCGGCGGGCCAACGGCAAGGTCCTGCCGGTCGGGTTCTGGAAGGTCGGGACAAGGTAAACGAACTTCACCGGCTCGCGGGTGAGGACAGCATCAAGCGAGTCCGGAAGCAGGCCGTGGTCGTCCGTGGCGATCTCCGCGTAGCGGGGTTCGTAGGGATTGAACGCTTGGAGGGCGCCGAGGTAGGTGGGGGCTTCGACCGCGACGACATCGCCGGGCGAGATCAGCACCTTGCCGATGGCATCCAGAACGCCCTGGGAACCGCTGAACACGACGAGGCCCGAGGGATCGACGGCCACGCCGCGCGCGGCCAAGTGGGGAACGAGCGCCTCGCGCAGCGGGCCGAACCCTTCGCTGGCGTCGTATTGCAGAGCTTTGGCGCCGTGCTTTTCGACGACGCGCGCCATGAGGTCTTGCATGATTGCGAGAGGGAAACTCTCGGCGGCCGGAAGCCCGCCGGCGAGCGATATAACGCCGGGCGACGACGCGACCTTCAAGATCTCGCGGATCGCGCTGGCTTCCATGCGGCTGGTCCTGGTTGCGAGGAGAGGTTCGAAATCCATAGGCGATCGAGCATACGTGGCGGCCTTCGTCACGGGCAACGATGGTCGATCGCTGAGCGGGTTGGGCCGGTGTAGGGCCGAGGAGCGCCGGTGTTGTTTGGTCCTCCGCCGAGTCGGTCGAGGCCGACCCTGACCAGATTCGAAGACGCCTGCCGCGGACCGGCGCGTGCCGCGCATGCTGGTAAGTCGCGGAACTGACCCGCGCATCGCCGGTTCCCCCAGGCCTGCGACCGCGCCCGGGCCTGGTACACTTGATCCATGGCCGTGATGACGCGTTCCCGGACCCCGTTCAAACTCGTCGCTGATTATCGGCCGACCGGCGACCAACCCGAGGCGATCGCCAGGCTGGTCGAAGGCGTCGAGCGGGGCGACCGCTACCAAACGCTGCTCGGCGTCACGGGTTCGGGGAAGACGTTCACGATCGCCAACGTCGTCGAGGCCACGGGCCGGCCGACGCTCGTCCTGGCCCACAACAAGACGCTGGCCGCCCAGCTCTGCTCGGAACTCAAGGAGTTCTTCCCCGAGAACGCGGTCGAATACTTCGTCAGCTATTACGACTATTATCAACCGGAAGCCTACATCCCGCGCACGGACACCTACATCGCCAAGGACGCCGACATCAACCAAGAGATCGACAAGCTGCGCCATGCGGCGACGCGATCGTTGTTTACGCGGCGCGACGTGATCATCGTGGCTTCCGTGAGCTGCATTTACGGTCTCGGCGAGCCGGAGCAGTACCAGGAGTTCGTGCTCGGCTTCAAGGTTGGCATGCCGTTCCGCCGCTCCGACGCTATCCGCAAGATGGTCGAGATGCAGTACGAGCGCAACGACATGGACGTTTCCCGCGGCAAATTCCGGCTGCGCGGCGATTCGCTGACCGTCCTCCCGAGCTACGACGAACTCGCCGTGCGCATCGACTTTTTCGGCGACGAAGTCGAGCGCATCGTTGAACTCGACCCGCTGACCGGCGAAATTGTCGCGGAGCACACCGAGATCGAGATCTTTCCGGCGAAGCACTTCGTCACGACCAAGGAGCGGCTCGTGGACGCGATGGTGGCGATCGAAGCCGAGCTCGCGGATCAAATCGAACACTTCAAGGCGCAGGGAAAAGTCCTCGAGGCCCAGCGGCTGGAAGAGCGCACGCATTACGATATCGAATCGATGCGCGAAACCGGCTACTGCCCGGGCATCGAAAATTACTCGCGCCATCTCCAGGTGCGGGAACCGGGCGCGACTCCGTGGTGCTTGTTGGACTACTTCCCAGACGACTGGCTGCTCGTTGTCGATGAGTCGCACATTTCGTTGCCGCAAGTGCAAGGCCAGTTTTTCGGAGACCGATCGCGCAAGGAGACGCTGACCCAATTCGGCTTCCGCCTGCCGAGCGCGCTGGACAACCGACCCCTCACCTTCGAGGAGTTCGACCGGCACATCAACCAGTGCCTTTTTGTCAGCGCGACGCCCGCGAACTACGAACTGGAGCGTTCGACACAGGTAGTGGAGCAGGTGATCCGGCCAACAGGCCTGCTGGACCCCGAGATCAGCGTCCGGCCCACGAAGAACCAGATCGATGACCTCATCGATGAAGTGCGCGCGACGATTCACAAGGGCCAGCGGACGTTAGTGACGACACTCACGAAGAAGATGGCGGAAGACCTCGCCGACTACATGACCGAGATGGGGATCAAGACGCACTACCTCCACGCGGAAGTGCAGACCCTCGATCGGGTCGAAATTCTGCGCGACCTGCGGCTGGGCATCTACGATGTCGTGGTCGGGATCAACCTGCTGCGCGAGGGCCTCGACCTGCCGGAGGTTTCGTTGGTGTGCATCCTCGATGCCGACAAGGAGGGCTACCTGCGCTCGAACCGGTCGCTGATCCAGACGATTGGCCGCGCCGCCCGCCACGCTGAGGGCCACGTCGTCATGTACGCGGACAAGGTCACCGTGAGCATGCAGAACGCGATCGACGAGACCTACCGGCGGCGCGGCGTCCAGGAAGCGTACAACCAGGAGCATGGCATCGAGCCCAAGGGCATCATCAAGGCGATCCGCGACATCACGGACCACGTCCGGATGATCGCGGAGGAGCGCGACGACGACGTGATCAAGGCGCCAACGAAACAGCTCCCCAAGGATGACCTGCTCCGCCTGATCAAGGAGTTCGAGTCGCAAATGAAATCGGCCGCGAAAGCGCTCGAGTTCGAGAAGGCCGCGGCGCTTCGCGACAAAATCGTCGAACTGCGGCGTCAAATGATCGGCAGCGACCAGGAAGAACTGGAAGCGTTCGCGGCCGTCGCGGGCCGGCCCGGGCCGGTGCGGTATGGCCGCAGCCAGGCCGGCGGCCGCGATCGCAGCCGCCGCTACCGGCGCTAGGAAAGGCTCAGGACGCGAAGGCGACGTCGATCAGCCGGTCAACCTCTTCGTCCGCCAAACTGGTCACACGCCCGTCGTCGTACTCGGTCATGACCAGGTCCAGCACGCGCGCCAGCCTCGGGTCGCGCTTGTCCACCCCGGTGGCTTCGGCCGGGCGGCGCCGCTGCATCCACATGAGGAGTCCGGCCGCGCCCGACTTGTCGGTGATGGCGACGCCTGGCGGCCGGTTGAGCAGCCGCGTCGTATCAAAGGGGTTGTAGATCTCTTCGTCCTTGATCATCCCATCGGCATGGATCCCGGCACGGGTGACGTTAAAGTTCTCCCCGACGAACGGCAGGCGCTGATCGATCGGCTCGCCGATTTCGCGGTAGTAGTCGGCGATCTCCGAGACGACGGTCGTCTCGATGCCGTGGGTTTCGCCGGTGAGCCCGATCAGCCAGAAAACGAGGGCCTCAATCGGTGTGTTGCCGCTGCGTTCACCGATGCCCAGGAGGGTGCCGTTGTTCGATGAAGCGCCGTACAACCAGGCCGCCACAGCGTTGGGGATGATGGCGTTGAGGTCGTTCTGACCGTGGAATTCGAGGGCCTCCGAAGGGACGCCTCCCTCGTGGCGGAGAAGATGCGTCAGGCGCGGGATGCCGCGCGGCAAGGCGGCGTGCGGGTCCGGCACGCCGACGCCCATCGTGTCCGGGTAGCGCACCTTGATCTGCACCCCAGCCTGGCGGCCCCGCTCCATCAGCGCCTGCACAAAGGGAAGCACCACCCCGTAGAAATCGGCGCGGGTGCTGTCCTCGATGTGGCAGCGCGGGATGATGCCGTCGGCGAGGGCGGCATCCACCACTTCGAGGTAGGAGCGCATCACCGCTTCCCGGGTCGAGTTCAGCTTCTTGAAGATGTGGTAGTCCGAAAGCGAGGTGAGGATGCCCGTTTCGCGGAGCCCGGCCGCCCGAACGAGGGCATAGTCAGCCATCGTCCCGCGGATCCAGCCGGTGATCTCCGGGAAATCGAGGCCCAGTTCGCGGCAGCCTTCGACAGCCTCGCGATCTTTCTTCGTGTAGAGGAAGAATTCGCTCTGGCGGATCATCCCCTGGGGGCCGCCGAGGCGGCTGAGCATGCCGTAGAGCCGCACGATTTGGGCGACCGAGTACGGCGCGCGGCTTTGCTGGCCGTCCCGGAAAGTCGTGTCAGTGATCCAGATCTCTGGCGCCGGTTCGAGCGGGACCGGCTCGCGCTCGAACTGTACGAGCGGCGGCAGCGAGTACGGGAAGACTTCGCGGAAGTAGTTTGGCGCCGGAGTGTTCTCTGCGCGGGGCTCGGCGAATCGAATCCAGGGAGCGGCCATGGTGTTGCCTCCGTTTCCCGATTGATTGTATACAATCGTTGGAAGCCGGGTCAGGGGCAACTTTGTATGAGCGAGCGAGCCGCCATAGCCCGGCTCGATAGAGTCGCCTGCGCGGCCAGCGTCACCGTTTTCGCTTACCGCCCTTGGAAACGGGGGCCGCTTCCCGCCTGATCCATTCGATTAACCCCGGGATGCCGTTAAGCGCGGGGGCGAGCATGAGACAGGCCTGCTGCCCTTCGTCGAAGCGCAGGTCACCCGTGAGCATGCCGAGCATGCGGCGCTGGCCAGTAATGATCGCGGTCACGTATGGGTTCGACTTGCGGGCATCGAGCAGCGCCTGTTTGGCCCGGCCTGTGCCTTCCGTCCGGCAATAGGCGACGACGGCCCGGGCGAAGAGGCCATAGGCGTTGTCATGCGCGGTCGTCACGGTGGCCTCGGCGGAATCGATATCGCCCAGGCAGGCCAGTGCCAGGGCGAGACGCGGGCGGGTGTCGATTCTGTCGGCGGGATCGTACCGGAGGGCTTCGATGTAGTGCGCGGTCGCCTCGTCCGATTTTCCCTGGGTAGCGAGCGCTTCCCCCAGCCCCGTCAGCGACTTGACCAGCTTCGTGACCTCGGGGACGTCGCGGGGCGCGCCATCGGGGCTTAGCGGGCCTTGTTCTCCCAACCGCCGCTTGAGGGCCTCGATCGAGAGGACGTAGAACGGCTGCATGAGCACGATGCCGTACTCGCGCCCTTCAATCAGGTTTGCGGCCCACATGTACGCCTCGGCGCAATCGGGCCAGAGGACGAGCGCATCGAGCAGCCACTGCAAGGTGAGACGAGGGTCGGCGCCGTTGTCCGAGGCATCGACTCGCGCGACGAGGGCGAGGGCCTCAGCCTCAGCATCGTGGCCCGACTCGAGGGCGGGCTTCGGGTACTTGGCCAGGACGCGGGCCGCGTACGCGCTGAGAAGGAGACCTTCGCGGAGCCCTTCGTCGTGGTAGCCCTCGAGCATGGCGAACATGAAGCGCTCAAAGGGCTCTTGGCTGTTGTCTTTGCGGGCCGTGGGAGGCGTCGTCATGGGCATCTGCCTACTCAAGATTCCTCGGGCCGCTGCGCCTCTCCTTGGATGGAGCGGCGGGGCGCGGGCCTTGGGGCGTCATCCAGCGCTTGAGCCAATCGGTGGCGCCCGCCGTCGCTTCCCAGGCTGGGGCCATGAGGTCGGCGAACACCATCGCGTCCGCGATCTCTGGCGGGACCTGAAGGTCGAGCGCTTCTTGGGGGAACGACTTTTCTCCGGAGAGATACTGCGCCATGGTCTGGCTGGCGCTGATGGCGGCTGCCAGCGCGGTGCGGGAAGAGGCGGCGTCCCCTTCCCGCTGAAACGCGGCCAGGGCGAGCAAGTAGGCTCGCGGGGGGGAACCGTCGTCGTACATGGTCAGGAGTTGCGTCACCGCTTCGTGGTTTTGGGCTTCGAGCAGGCAGGCGGTCAGCGGGTATCGGACCCCTTGGTCGTCATTCGGATTCAGAGTCAACATTTCGGCGAAGTGGTCGGCCGCCAGGTCGAGCGCGCCGGCCGCCAGATAACTGCGGGCGACGCCTTCCATGGCGCGCATGAAGGTGCGCGTTTCCGGGCGTTGCCAGAACTTGCCGCGGTGCTCTTCGAAATACGCGTCGCCGAGGATGTCGGTGGCCGCTTCGCTCGCCAGCGTGAAGAGGGCCATCGACAGCAGCGGACTCCCATCGACGGCGGCGGCCAAGAAAAGATACGCGTCGGCGCAACCCGGCCAAAGGCGGATAGCTTCGACGGCGAGGTTCGGCCCGTGGTCGCTCTCCCACGCTTCGGCCATCCGCGCCTCCGCCGCCTGCCGGGCAGTGAGGCCGGCTGGCACGGGCTCCGGCGGACGCAAGGCGATGAGCCGTTGCAGAAGGCCGTCGATCTCGTCGGGGTTGTTCGCGCCCTCTTGGAAGATATCGGCGATCCCATTGAGGAACTCGATCACGGCCTCGGCGGAGGTCGATGGTTCGCTGGTCATCGGCGGCCTTTCCGCGTTTCGGCAAGCGCTGCCAACCCGCGCAATCATCCTACGCCATCGCCGGTGTCGGAGTAACGGGGTGTCGGAGTGTCGGAGGCAGTTTATGGGACGGCGATGTCGACGCGGACCGCCGGTTCCCCTGAACCGACCTTGCCCGCCGCGAAGCTCTTGCCGTTGACGATGACCGTGATGGCGGCTCCGACTTTGTTGGCGCAATCCGCGCCGCCCGCCGCCCAGTCAACGCGGTAGCCGCCGACCGCCCGCGTCGCCTGGTTCGGCCCGGGGACTCCGTCGAATGCCAACGTCACGGTCGTCCCGACCGGCGCGGGGCTCCCGCCAATGGTGAGCTGGCCGATGATCGAATTCGGGGGAGAAGTGGGCCCGATGGTGTTGCAGTAGGGCAGCGTGGAGGCCGGCGGCGTAGGCGTTGGTGTCGGCGGGGCCGGAGTGGCAGTGGGCGCGGCGGTCGTCGCCTGCGTCTGGGCGGGCTGCTGGGTCGCCTGGGCAACTACCGTCGGTGTGCCGGTTGCTGTTGGTGTCGGCGTTGGCGAATTCGTGCTGGAAGCGCTCGGAGAGGGCGTCACTGTGCCTGAGGCCGAGGCCGACGGCGAGGCCGTGCGCGAGGGGCTGCTCGAAGCCGAAGGTGTGGCGGTCACGCCCGGCGTGGCGGGGCGCCCGTCATCCTCGCCGTCGTCGTTGATGAGCAACGTCAGCCCAAAGGCGAGCAGCCCGAGACCGATGACACCGAGGGCGGCCCAGCCGATCGCTTGCCGAGTTGGAGTGTTGAAGACCCGCGAAAAAAGCCCCACGGCCCCATTCTCGCCGATCTTCCGA
>CAMAUF010000079.1 GCA_945861295.1 bacterium
GAAACGGGCAGTTTCGCCGCCGGTTTCCTCGTCTTCGCGGCGGCGGCGGCAATGGCGCTCACGCTGTTGCTCGTGGCCCGCGGGCGGCTCTCGGCGCCTGCGACGGCCCAGGCCGCCCAACCCACGGGCGCACTGGCCGGCGCAACCGGCGGGGGTGGTCAATGACCCGCACCGCCAGCGCAGCCTGTCCCTATTGCGGCGTCGGTTGCCAGCTCGATGTGACGCTGAACGACTCCGGCCGCGTCGCCGCCATCCGCGGCAACGCCACCGCCGAGGCGAACCTCGGCCGTATCTGCCCGAAGGGCGCCTTGCTCGGGGAGACGATCAACACGAAGGATCGGCTGACCACTCCCTTGCTCCGGGTCGATGGCGGGGGGGTCTTCGTCCCAATCTCCTGGGACTCCGCGCTGGACCTCCTCGCGGGCAAGATCAAGGAGTTCGTCGCCGAATCCGGCCCCGATTCCGTCGGCTTCTACGGCTCTGGTCAACTCGACACCGAGGCCTGGTACGCCGCCGGCAAGCTCTTCAAAGGCGCTCTGGGCACGAACAACACCGATTCGAACAGCCGCCTCTGCATGGCGAGCGCCGTCGCCGGTTACCGGACGAGCCTCGGCAGTGATGGCCCACCCGTCTGCTACGACGATATCGACCTCGCGGACGTGGTCCTGGTCGTGGGCTCGAACATGGCCGAAGCGCATCCCGTCCTCTTCGACCGGCTCAAGGCGCACAAACGGCGCGACCCGGGCGTGACCGTCATCGTCGTCGACCCACGCCGGACGCCGACCGCGGACTTCGCCGACATCCATCTGCAGCTGACGCCGGGTTCGGACATCCCGCTGCTCAACGCTCTCGCGAGCCTGTTGATTGCGGCCGAAGCGGTGGACTACGACTTCATCGAACAGCACAGCTCCGGATACGAGGCGTACCGCGACTTCGTCACCAGCGAACCGCTGGCCGAAGCCGAGCGGCTCACCGGCCTGACGGCGGCCCAGATCGAGGCGGTTGCGAAGCTGCTGGCCGGCGCGACCAACGTGCTCTCGTTGTACTGCATGGGCATCAACCAGAGCACCTTTGGCATGTGGAAGAACAACTCGCTGATCAACCTCCACCTGCTGCTGGGCCAGGTCGGCAAGCCGGGCGCGGGACCATTCTCGCTCACGGGGCAGCCCAACGCGATGGGCGGCCGCGAGTCCGGCGCGCTCGCGCATATGCTCCCCGGCTACCGCCTTGCCGAGGACGCCTCCCACCGCGCGGAAGTGGAGGCATCTTGGGGCTTGCCGGCGGGGCGGATCGCGCCGAAGTCCGGGCTCACAGCGGTCGAGATGTTCCGGGCGCTCGAGCGCGGCACGCTGCGCCTGCTCTGGATCGCCGCCACCAACCCCGCCGTCAGCATGCCGGACCTCCATCAGGCGAAGCGCGCCCTCGCCGGCGGCGAGTTCGTGGTCGTCCAAGACATTTATCACCCGACGGAGACCTCGCAGTTCGCCGACCTCGTCCTCCCCGCCGCGCAATGGGGCGAAAAGGACGGCACCAGCACCAACAGCGAGCGGATGATGACCTACAGTCCCGCCTTTCTGGAGCCGACGGGCCAGCCACGGCCGGACTGGTGGATCCTGGCCGAGGTCGGCCGCCGGATCGCGCCCGAACTCTTCCCCTGGCAGGATTCCGGCGAAGTTTGGGACGAGTTCCGCGGCATCACTGCCGGCCGCCCTTGCGACCTCTCCGGCGCGACGCGGGCACGGCTCGAAACGGGACCGTTGCAGTGGCCCTGCCCCACGGAAGAGCACCCCGGCATGAAGCGGCGCTACGAAGACCAGGTCTTCGCGACGCCGGACGGCCGCGCCCGCTTCCATCCCTGGCCCTATCGCCCGCCCCGCGAACAGACCGATCACGAGTTCCCCCTGATCCTCACGACAGGCCGGGTCGCCTCCCATTGGCACTCCAGGACACGCACCGGCAAAGTTGCGAAGTTGGTGAAGCAAGACCCTGAACCGTTCGTCGAGATCCACGCGGTCGACGCGTCCGCCCGCGGCATCCACGAGGGCGACCTCGTCCACGTCTCGAGCCGCCGCGGCGTGGTCAAGGTACGTGCCCGCATCGGCACGGCGGTCGCGCCGGGCTGCATCTTCCTGCCGTTCCATTGGGGCGATTCCTACGCCAAGGGCACGGCGGCGAATTACCTGACGAACCCGGTGATCGGCAGGATCTCCAAGGAGCCCGAGTTCAAGTACTGCGCGGTGCAGGTGGAGCGCTTCGCCATGGGCCTACCGGCGGCCGACGCCGCGGGCTGAGTCGCTGGTCAGAGAAGCTTTCGGAACTCGTCAGGCGATATAGCCGCGCCTGCTGGAGAATCGCGCTGAGCAGGCCCGCGGGGGAGGACACGCCCGCCGTGAACGGGGACAACAGTGACCCGGCCGTCTTGATGGGTCAGCTTGAAATGGCTGCCCCGAACGCTCGCGACCGAGAAACCGGACCGCCGAAGCGCGGAGACGACCTCGTCGCCGGGCACTCTTGGCAGGCGCGTCACGCTGGCAGCGCGATACGTTCCACCCCGACGAACTCTCCTGTTGGAGAACCGACCTCCTGCCCGTCGAGGTAGAGTTCGATCGCCTCGCGTACGTTCTCGCGAAGCTCCTCGATCGTGAGCCCGTGAGAGAAGCAGCCGGGAAGTTCAGGCACCGACGCCCAGTAACTCCCATCCTCACGATGGACGAGGACAGTGAATTCGCGCCGCATCGACCAAGCATAAGCGACCTGCCAAGCGACTACCAACTTTGGCTGGGGCAGATCAAGTTGCTGGCGGCCTTACGCGTATCGAGAGTCCCGGCGTGCCCCCGCTCCAAGTCGGGCTCTTTAGGTCCGCAGTAGTCACGCCGGTGCGACCGCGACCCGCGCCGTGACGCACAGGCCCACTCCACCGCCGACCGCAGCGAATCACCTGACGAACCCGGTGATCGGCAGGACTTCCGAGGAGCCCGAGTTCACCTACCGCGCGGTGCAGGTGGAGCGCTTCGCCATGGGCCTACCGGCCGCCGAAGCCGCAGGCTAAGGGAGTGAGCAACGGCAACCCTAACGGGCACGAAGGGTATTGACATGTTGCCGACTCCCAGTAGGCTTCAGCCTCTCGTGAGCAGCTTCAATGGGCCCGATCCGGCGCCCGTTAACCCCCGCGGAGGTTGAACCTTGGTCGTGTTAGATCTGAGCCACTTTGATATCGAGACATTCGACCCGGTGTGCTTCAAGGCGAATGGGGTAACGGGTGTCATCCTCGGTGTCTATAGCCCGACCGACCGCCCTAATCGCATGCGACAGGTTGCACAGGCTTGCCGCAATGCTGGCCTAACCATCCACGGCTTCTACGGATTTATCTACTTCGGCGATGCCTTCGGGGAGACTCGCGACACGACCTGGGCGATCCAGCTCGCCAAGGAATTTGGCGTCGCACGCGTATGACTGGACTGCGAGAAGGACGCCAAGCAAGCCGGGTGGGATGGCGCCTCCACGCCCACGCCCGCCAAGCGTGTCGCCGCCATTCACCAGGCGGTCAGGCTGGTCCGCGAGGCCAACCTGTCTCCTGGGATTTACACCGGCAGCTGGTGGTGGCCTTCCGGCACCAACAGCTCTACCGAATTCGCTGAGCTCCCGTTGTGGAACAGCTTCTACGACGGCGACGCTGACATCGATGGCCTGCCGTACGGCGGTTGGACCGCTGAACGCGTGGCCGTGGAGCAATACACTGACACTTACAACCTCTGTGGGCGTAACCGTGACGCCAACCGGATCTATGAGACGGAAGCCGCGTTGGTGACCCGAGCCCAATGGGAGGCGCTGCTCCTTCGGCTCTTTGCTGGGGGCGAGTTCGTCAACGCCGGCGAGACCCGTGAAGCGCGTCTCGCCCGCGCGCTCACTGAACTCGCTCGCGCGGATTCCGTGCAGTCACTAGCGGATACCGCCGCCAGCGCCATCGCTGTCGCCTTGCGCGCGGAGGCGGCCGCGAGGGACTACGGGGGGATCGACGGCGCGGCGAGGGGCGAAGCGAGCACGCGTCTCATCCCAATTTGCCCTGCTCCTGCCTTTGCCGGTAGCATGTTTGAAGATACATCGAAGCCAGAGACCGCAGGTCCCCCATGCGACCGCTCGCAAGGGCGGGGGCGAAGGCCGAAAGGCGCCTGCCGAGGCAGTGGAAGCACGACTGAAGCCCTCTGTGGCCTTGTTCGTCCCTGCCTTGGCGGCAGGGATTTTTCGTTTCTGGCCAAACGAAAGGAGTGCCCATGCCAACCCCACGGAAGGCCGCCATGATGGCCGAAGTCAAGGATGCGATGGGTCGCGCTAAGGTCGCGATCGCCGCCGACTTTCGTGGACTCACCGTGGCCCAGCTGACAGACCTGCGGCGCGCCCTCCGGCCCGCCAACGTCGAAATCAAGGTCGTCAAGAACACGCTCGCCAATATGGCCGCCGGACAGGCCGGCCGGCCGGAGATGGCGAAGCTGCTCGAAGGCCCCACAGCGATCGCTTTCGGCTATGGCGACCCCGTCCAGCCCGTCAAGCTCCTGATGGAGCACCTGCGGGTGCGCCGGATGCAGCTCGCCATCCATGCCGGCTGGATCGAAGGTCAAATCCTCGACCGGGCCGGAGTCGAAAGCCTCGCCACGTTGCCTTCGCGCGAACAGCTCGTCGCCGAAGTCGTCGGCAAGCTGCAATCGCCGCTCTACAACTTCGCGGGCTTGCTCAACGCAAGCGTCCGCAACTTTGCCGGGCTCGTCGATTCGCGCATCAAGCAGCTCGAAGCAGCCGCCTAGCGCAGCGCCGCCATCCGAACAGCGCCGCGCTCGTCAGTAATCGCACGCGGCAGCCCACGCTCACGAACACGGAAGGAACCACACGAAAATGTCGAAAGTTGACGACGCCCTGACCCTGATCGAGACCATGACGATCCTCGAACTCCGCGACCTGAACAAGGCGATCGAAGAGAAGTTCGGGATCACCGCCGCCGCGCCCATGATGATGGCCGCGCCGACCGCCGCCGCCGCCGCCGCCGAACCCGAAGAGGAAAAGACGGAATTCAACGTCGTCCTTAAGAGCTTCGGCGAAAACAAGATCAACGTGATCAAGGCGATCCGCGAAGTCGTCGCCGGCCTCGGCCTCAAAGAAGCCAAGGATCTCGTCGAAGCCGCCCCCACGAAAGTGAAGGAAGGCATCACCAAGGACGAGGCCGCCGCCATCCAGAAGAAGCTCCAGGAAGCCGGCGCGACCGTCGAAGTCGAGTAGCTTTCCCACCCAAAGTCATCTGTCGCGAAGGCGCCCGGCACTCTGCCGGGCGCCTTCGCCGTGCTGGCGGCCATTCACGCAGATGTCTGCGCAGAGTTGCGTTCGCTTGGAGGCAAGGCTACGCTTCCCTGAACCTGGCCTTTAACGCCCGGTTAACTTCCATGGAGGCGCCCTCTTGCTTTCTCGCACCTCAATCCGGCACATCTTCCTCCCCGCCACAGCGGCCCTCGCGCTTGGCGCGGGCGCGGTCGCCTTCGCCCATGACGGCGACGAACCGACCGGTGGCATCCAGACGCACGACTACAAGCCGCCCGCCGTCGTCAGCCTGGCGACATCGCTCCTCGGCACGGACGGCAAGCCGATCGCGAACGTGCAGCTCCACCAGGACGCGGCGGGCGTCGTCCTCGTCATCCTCGATGCCTCGACGTTGCCCGCGGGCCCGCACGGCATCCACATCCACGGCGTCGGTGTTTGCGAAGGCCCCGCCTTCACGACGGCGGGCGCGCACTTCAACCCGACGAGCGTGAAGCATGGCACGGGTGGCCCACACGCGGGCGACCTGCCGCAGATCGACGCCACGACCGTCGTCCAGGGCTACTACACCGCCACCACCAAGGCAGTCTCGCTGACGGGCGGGGCGAACGCCCTCGCCGACGCCGACGGGTCCGCCATCATCGTCCACGCCGCCGCCGATGACGGGACCACCGACCCGACGGGCAACTCCGGCGCGCGCATCGGCTGCGCCGTCCTCGCCGCGCCGAAGCCAGTGGTGCCGACGGCGACGCCGAAGCCGCCCGCCACCGGCACCGGGATCATCTCGGACGATGGCGGCTTCCCCGTGACGCCCGCCCTCGGCCTGGCGATCGTGGCCACCGCAGCCGCCGGCGCCGCCTTCTGGGCGACCCGCCGCAAGGCCTAACCGCCGCCAATCGGCGTGCGCCAAAGGAAACGAACGAGGCCCGGATTGCTCCGGGCCTCGTTCGCGTTGCGACGCTCGTCCGCGCGCTAATCCGGCATGCCGGGTGAGCGCCACGGCCCGGCCGCCTGCTATACTCGCGGGCAATTCGATCGACGTATCGGGGCGTGCGCATCCGCCCGCCCGAAGGAGCAGCCGTGAAGTTCCATTGGTTCCACCTCATGCCCTGGCCCCACCTGCCCGATGACTTCACGGAGAAGCACCGCTCCGTCTGGGTCGACCCCGATTACGCGTTGTTCGACCCGGTCAAGGGCAACGCCATGTACAACGAGTACATGGACGAGCTCGAGTTCGCCGACAAAGCGGGCTTCGACGGCATCTGCTGCAACGAACATCACAACAACGCCTACGGCATGATGCCGAGCCCGAACATCATCGCGGCCGGCCTCGCCCGCCGGACCAGCAACGCCGCGCTCGTCGTCCTTGGCAACTCGATCGCCCTCTACAACCCGCCCGTCCGCGTGGCCGAAGAGTTCGCGATGCTCGACATTATCAGCGGTGGGCGGCTCATCGCTGGCTTCCCGGTCGGCACGAGCATGGACACGAACTTTGCCTATGGCGTGCCCGGCGCTCAGCTCCGCGACCGCTATTACGAGGCCCACGACCTGATCATGCAGGCCTGGCACGACAAGGGCGTCTCGACCTTCAACGGCAAGTACAGCCAGATCCGCTACCTCAACCCGTGGCCACGGCCGATGCAGGAGCCCAACCCGCCGATCTGGATCCCCGGCGGCGGCTCGATCGAGACATGGGAGTGGTGCGCCGACCTCGGCTATCTCTACGCCTATCTTTCGTACTCCGGCTACCTCCGTGCCCAGGCGATCATGGATGGCTTCTGGAGCCGGATGCGGGATCGCGGCAAGGAGCAGAACCCCTACCAGGCCGGCTTCTTTCAGATGATCGGCGTCGCAGAGACCGATGAGATGGCCGAAGAGCTGTACTCGGAGCACGCGCTGTACTTCTACCAGCGTTGCCTGCACGTCTATGGCGGCTTCGCTGACGCGCCGGGGTACCGCACGAACCGGACCGTCAAGGCCGGGATCAAGAGCCAGATGGAGGCCGCCGCCCAACGCGCGCGCTTCCAGATGAACTGGAAGAACCTCGTCGACGAGGGCTACATCATCGCCGGCAGCCCCAAGACCGTGATCGAGCGACTCGAAGCGCTGACCAGCGACCTCCGCGTCGGCCACCTCCTCTGCGGCCTGCAAATGGGCTCGATGCCGCGCGACAAGGTGCTCTACAACACCCAGATGTTCGCGGAAAAGGTCGCCCCGGCCCTCCGCAACAAATGGAGCGAGTACGAGGACCACTGGTACCCGAAGATGATGCCAGCCGCCGAGCGGGCGCAACCGATCGAAACGCCGTACACGGGCATGCTGCGTCCGCCGCTTAACCGTGGCGCGGCGATGGCGGCGGCGGCCGGCGGCGCGGCCCAGTAGCCGAGCCAATCCAAGAACTTCGTGAACGAGGAGGCGGCGAGCGATCGCCTCCTCCTCGTTCCATTTTCGCCGTTTTCAGCCTTGTCCCCATCGCCTTCGTCGCGATACCCGCGGCCGCCTCAGGATGCGAGCTTGTACTGCGCCAGCCAGGCTGTCAGTGCGGGTTCGCTTTGGCGCGCCGGCAGCGCCTTGAGCATGTCCCAGGTGTGGGCGGCGTCGTGGCCCGTCCACAGTTGGAGGTAGCGCAGGAACGTGATCCGGTTGCCGCGGAAGTCGAATGGCTGGTCGAGAACGGGCCGCGTGAACGTCTCCATCGTGGCGAACAGGCGCGCGCGGTGACCGGCGGCTTCGCCGAGGATCGCCTCCACGGAACCGTCGCGGAGCCGCGTGACCT
>CAMAUF010000080.1 GCA_945861295.1 bacterium
AGCCGTTGGCCGCACGGTGGCGGCGGGAAGCAGGCGCCTGTAAGGTTTACCGCGTGCTCACAGACTTCGTGGCCCACAACTTTCGGACGTTCGACCGCCTGGAACTGCCGCGCCTCGGACGGGTGAACCTCATCGTCGGAAAGAATAACGTTGGCAAGTCGTCGCTCCTGGACGCCCTGCGACTCTATTTAAGCAACGCTGGGGCGGCAGTGATTCGCGAACTTCTGGACGAGCGAGATGAGACTGCTGTGTCGCTCGACGGGGAAGAGCCCGAGGCGCGGCTCCGGTTAGAGGCGCTTTTTCATGGCTGGGTCTCAACCGGGTCCCAACACGACATCCGGCTCGGGCCAACCGATCCAGCCGAAAATCAAGTCGTGATCCAAGCGCGAACGCTCCGGCGGCTATCCGCACGGGGAGCCGTTGGCGAGGGACCTCAGCCTATGTACGAGGTCGTGGAACCTGGCCTAGACGACGATCCGCAGTTCGTCCCTGGTTTGCGAATCCTCGCGGCTGGTGTCAGTCGAATGTTCCCGAGTGACTACTTTTCGCTCGATCGCAAGTGGTGGGGGCGAGGTTCCGGACTACCCCGGCCCATGTACGTGTCGAGCCGAGGCATGAGCATGGCCGACGTAGCGCGCTGCTGGGACTCCATCAGCCTCCGCGACGCAGAACAGCGAGTGATCGATTGCTTGCAGATGATCGCCCCGGTTGAGCGAATCACCCTCGTCGAGCGATCAATGAGGACGGGAACCCGCGTCCCCTGGGTTCGTGTGCAGGGCAAGCCGTTGCCGATGCCGCTCAAGAGCATGGGGGACGGGATGTCCCGCATCTTCCAATTCGGCTTGGCCATGGAACTCGCAGCGATGAACGAGAAGTCGGGTCGGGCCGACCAGCCCGAACTCCCGGGCCTCGCAGGGATCCAGCGCCTGGGCTCAGCGACGATCTTGATCGACGAGATCGAGAACGGCATTCACTATAGTGCGTTACCAGACCTTTGGCGATTCATATTCAATTCCGCGAAGCGAAGCAACGTCCAGGTTTTCGCTACATCGCACTCCCTGGATTGCATCAAGGCGTTCTCAGTCGCATCGCGGGAAGACAACGGTTCAGAGGGCGTACTGATCCGGCTAGAGCAGCAAGGAGAGGATATCGTCCCGGTGACTATCGACGAACAAGATCTCTTTTGGTTGACCGAAAACGAACTCGAGATGAGGTAACTCACGTGGCCGGCCAATCGAAGATATTCGTCGAAGGCCCAGACGACATGCATGTCGCTCAACACTTGGCGAACGCTTTTTCTTTGGGCAAGATAGATGTGAAGCCCTGCGAAGGGATCCCGAACCTACTGGAAGACATTAGGCGCGCGACGCTCGCGAGTGAGTTGACGAACCTCGTCGTGATATGCGACGCGGATGACGATGTGCCGTCTCGATGGCAGCAGATTCGGGATCGCCTAAATGACGCCGCTAACCTGCCCGTCCAGCCTCATCCGAGCGGGACCGTGGCCCAGGGCCCGAAGATGAAAGTCAGTGTTTGGCTGATGCCGGACAACGCCTCGCCGGGCGCGTTGGAGCAATTCCTCGAAGCCCTCATCCCGTCCGGCGACACAACATATCCGAAAGCGAAGCGGTTCATCGACTCGCTCACTGCGACCGAACGCCGGTTCCTGGCCGGCGACGCCCCGAAGGCGAGCTTGTACGTCTGGCTTGCGACCCAGGAAGACCCTGGGTGTCCGTACGGCACAGCGATCAAGGCTGGCTACTTCGATGCGTCGTCCGCCCACACCTTCACCGAATGGCTTCGCGCGGCTCTCGCCTAACCCGATCTGACACTCCGCCGCCGCTCCCGTAGAATCCGCACACCACCTCTGCGGGCTTGCCCCGCCGTTTCAAGGACTCCCAATGTCGTTCGCCGCCACACTGGCCCTCGCCCGGGCCGAGGGTCGCACCCTGCTCAACGAAGTCGAAGCCAAGGACCTCCTCCGGGAGGCCGGCGTTTCCGTCACCAACACGACGCTCGCCCGTTCGGCCGCGGAGGCCGTCACGCAAGCCGAGGCCGCGGGCTACCCCGTCGTGCTCAAGGTCGTCTCCGCCGATATCTCCCACAAGAGCGACGCGGGCGGCGTCAAGCTCAACCTCAAGGACGCCGGCGATGTGCGCGCCGCCTACGACGCCATCGTCGCCAGTTGCACTAAACACGTGCCCGGCGCCCGCATCACCGGCGTTGCCGTCCAGCACATGGCGCCCGCCGGGACCGAAGTCATCGTCGGCATGACGACCGACCCCCAGTTCGGCCCGGTCATGATGTTCGGCCTCGGCGGGATCATGGTCGAAATCCTCAAGGACGTCTCCTTCCGGCTCGTCCCGCTCACAGAACGCGACGCGGGCCAGATGATCAGCGAGATCAAGGGCAAGCCCGTGCTCGACGGGGTCCGCGGGCAGCCGCCCTCGGATATCGCGGCCCTTCGCCGGACCATCCTGCAAGTGTCCCAGTTCGTCGAGGCTCACCCGGAAGTCCGCGAACTCGACCTCAACCCGATTTTTGCCTACCCAGACGGCGCCATCGCCGTCGACGCGCGCATCGTGATTTCGGAGGCTTAATCATGACAGTGCCGGGCCACAAACTCGACCGGATGTTCAACCCGAAAGTCGTCGCGGTAGTAGGGGATAAGGGGCCTGGCTACATGTGGCTCCACAACAACCTGCCCTTCAAAGAACAGGGCGGCAAGCTCTATTCCGTGCAGCTCGACCCGAAAGAGATCGAGGGCATCGAGAAGCTCGGCATCCAGAATTTCACCTCGATGGCGGACATCCCCGAGCCGATCGACTACGCCGTGGTGGCTGTGCCGCGCCAGGTTTCGCCCTACGTCCTCAAGGATCTGATCGCCAACGGGGCGCATGGCGCCGGCTTCTTCACGTCCGGCTTCGCGGAAACGGGCGAAGAACTCGGCGTCAAGCTGCAAAATCAACTCGTCGAAGCCGCCAAGGCCGCGAACTTCAACCTGGTCGGCCCGAACTGCATGGGCCTGTACCTACCGAAGGTTGGCGTCCGCTTCAACAACGATGCCCCCGTCGCCAATGACGGCCGCATCGGCTTCCTCTCGCAGTCCGGCACGCACGGGATCATGTTCACGCTGGTCGCCGCGGCCAACGGCATGCACCTCAGCCGCTGCGCCAGCATCGGCAACGCCGTCGTCCTCGATGTCAGCGATTATGTCGATTACCTGATGCAAGACGACGAGTCCGAAGTCATCGGCATGTACGTCGAAGGCCCGCGCGACGGCCGCCGCTTCTTCGCCACGCTTCGCGAAGCCTGCGAGCGGAAGCCCGTCGTCGTCTGGAAGGGCGGCCAAACCGAAGCCGGCGCCCGCGCCACCTCGTCGCACACCGGCTCGCTGGCGTCGTCCCAGGCGATCTGGGAGGGCATGGTGCGCCAGTGCGGCGCCATCGCGACGAACAACCTCGACGAGACGATCGACGTCATGATGGCGTTGACCAAGGCGAAGCGGCCGAAAGGCCCCGGCATGGCGCTGCTGGCACAGACCGGCGGCCAGTCGGTCTCGATCACGGACGCCTTCGCCAAGGCCGGCTTCACCGTCCCGCGCTTCACCGATGCGACCTATGGCGAGCTGCAATCGTTCTTCAACGTGATCGGCGGCAGCTACCAAAACCCGCTCGACATGGGCGGCACCATTCAGGGCAAAGTCGAAGTGTTGCAACGCATCCTCGATATCGTCGAGGCCGACCCGAACGTCGACGGCATCGCCATGGAGCTCTCCGCCATGTTCGCTGCGCGGCAGTGGAAAAAGAACCCGGAGTCGCTGGACCAGATGCTGGACGCGCTCGTGGCCCAGGCCGCTAAAACGGAGAAGCCGCTGGTAACGGTCCTGCACCCGGCGCACGAGGCCGAGTACGTGGCGAGCGTGCAGCACAAGTTCCACGCCCGAAACCTGCCGGCCTTCCAAAGCTTTGAGCGCGCCGCCGCGGCCTTACGGAGGGTGCGGGAGTACGAACTGGGCCGGGAGTAACGCTACGTAGCTGTCCCGGCCAGCGAGCTAAGCGGAAAGACAGACGGCAGTTCGGTAACGGTCCGCAAGGTGAAGACGCGGCCATCGGTCGCCTGAACGACTGGACCGAGGGCGTCGCCAGTCCTTCGCCAGCCGAGGCCGCTGAGGACGGCGAAGACGGGGACTCCGCCTAATCTCGTTGCTTCGACGCGGAGGGCCCGAAAACGGGCGGCCTTGTCCCGCGCTGTCCCACCGTCGTTTGCGAGTTTGCACTCTACAAACGCGCGCGGATGGTTGGTCGCATCGTGAACCACGAAATCGGGGGCAGGCGACACTTGGATCCCGAACCTCTCACGAACCAGCGGCTGCATACCGGACTGGACGCGAACGTAGGGGATCGCCCGCTCTTGGAACACGGCCTCGACGGCCGCCTCCAGAATGTCGCCACGCCGCGAGGATGTCGAATCCAGCAACTGGCGGAATGCGCCACCGTAGTGGCGCTGGTGAAGGAAAACATCATAAGGCACGCCCGCGCTCGCGAGGCGCCGCACTGTGCTCCATCCATCTTCGGAATCCGGCTTGCTGATTTTGGAGCGCCACCCGGCGGGCGGGTCGCCAAATGGCCGGGTCGTCATTAATTGATCAAAGAGCCCCCCGCATTCGTCTGCCTCTTCAACCGAAGCTGTAGCGCCGTTTTCAAGGGCTTTGATGCGCGAGGCCGAAAGCGCATGCCGTCCGCCTGCCAAAGACATGGCCGCAAGTTCCTGCTGACCGAAACCAACAATCAGCCGCAACACTCGGATGATCCTGGAGTCCGATCTGATCGCGACGGACAATTCGACCGGCGTCACGTCCTCAAACCGTCGAGTGAGCCGATCCGCTGCCTCATACGCGGCGCTGAACTCGGCGGGCTCGAACTCGGTCGCGATGGGGACGAAGGCGAAGTCCGGGTCGAGGAGCGGCACGAAGACACGTTGCGCAACCTCGGAGTAAACCTCGGGTAAGAGGTTCGTGCCGAACTCGGACGCAATCGCTCGAATCAACGTCACGCGGGCGTCCCAGGTCCGGGCCAACTCCACGGCCTGAGCCATTTCCTGCGGAGTCACAGGACCATCCGAGGTCGCGCCTTCTCCATTCGGGCAGGCAACACCGAGGCATACTTTTCGTTGAGCTCCATCGAAATCCAGCGTCGACCGAGTTGCTGCGCCGCGAGAGCAGTCGTGCCGGTACCGCCGAATGGATCCAAGACCAGTTCCCCCGGGCAGGTGAGGAGGCCGATGAAAAACTGGGGCAGCTCCAAGGGAAAGCGAGCTGGGTGCTCGCTCGGGTTTGGTTCGAACTCGGGCTCGAACGTGAGCAGGGTTGAGGGGCGGACCATGTCCGGGCCGGCGTTCACTCGGCGCCTGCCGTGACCTGAGGGCTCGTTAACCCGAACGAAATTGTGGGCCAGCTGCTTCCGGCGCTCCACATCCTTGCGATCCCAGCGGGCCGGCCGGAGCACTTGCTCCGGGTGGAACTGCCACTCGCGCGACTTCGTGAACTGAAAGCAATATTCGACGGCATCCTTGAGGTGGCGGTTCCACCGGCCGGGCGGAGGCGAGGGCTTGCCCCAGACGAAGTCCTCCGCAAAGACCCAACCCTGTTCCTTCAGCCAGAGCACCAGCTCGTATTGGAGTGTGCCGCGTTCGCCGTTGGTGCGCTTGGACCGGTAGTTCAGGATGAAGCTGCCGTTTGGCCGGAGCACCCGAAGAAGCTCGGCCGTGATTTCATGAAATGTGCCGGAGTACCAGGCGCGGTCGTACGCCTCGCCGTCGCCGTATTTCGGTTGCCCGTCGTACGGCGGGGAGGTCACGACAAGGTCGACGCATTCGTCGGGCAAGCGACTGAGCAGGTTCCGACAGTCGCCAACGGCTGACACTCCCAGATCCGTGCGAAAAGACGCGTGGGTTGCCAGGACCTCGACGGGATTGAGCAACGATGGGTCGGCCACCATAGCACACATGTTCGCTATTCTGCACCCCTGGCTCGCCAGCCGCAAGGCGGCGACCCGGCCATCGCCACACCACCTGCATTTCTGCCATGATGCGCGCTGGGCGGTCACAAGCCGCGCCCGCACGGAGGAGGAGCGCGATGACCGACGATGCCCTGACGCGTGGCAAGGCCAAGTTCGAGGAGATCTACCCCGCCACTGCGAGCGAGACGCCGTCCGATTGGGAACGGATCATGTACGAGGACCTCTTCGGCGGTGTGTATCAGCGACCCGGGCTGTCGCAGCGCGACCGCCGGCTGCTGATCCTCGGCGTGGCTGCGGCCCACGGCATCGACAGCATTCTCCGGCTACAGATGCGCGCCGGCATCGCCAAGGGCGACCTCACAGCCGCGGACCTCGACGAGATCACGATCTTCCTGACGCAGTACGTGGGCTATCCGCTGGGTACGCGGGTGCGCGCGGCAGCCGCCGAGGCGGCAAAGGCGTGATACGCGGCCCAGTCGAGGCCCTACACTGGAGCCTTGCGTAACGAATTCACGGCGATCATTGAGCCAGCCCAAGAAGGGGGCTATTGGGCGCGCTGCCCGGAGGTGCCTGGAGCAAACGGCCAAGGCGAAACCTTGGACGAAGTTCGGGCCGATCTCGCAGCAGCGATCGAGCTAATGCTGGACGTAATGCGAGAGGACGCCGTGCGCGAAGCCTCCGCTCGCTCACGCCTCGAGACGGTGGTCGTTGGGTGAAGCGCGGAGACTTGGTCCGACACTCATACGGTAATGGCTGTGTCGTGAGACGTGAAGGTTCTTCGCATACAGTCTGGCGAAATCCGGAAACTGGACGACAGGATGCGGTCCCGCGTCACTCAGAAATCAAGGACTCCCTCGCGCGGGAAATTTGCCGTCATCTCGGCGTTCCGGACCCGAAGCGCGCTTCGTAATCCGAAGGCCTTATGAAGCCTCGGGGAAGGTGACACAGGTCGTCGTGCTCTCGATGCCTTCGACCGCGCGGATGTGCTTCGAAATCACTGACGGCACATCCGTCAGGTTCGCGACCTCGACGACTGCCACGATGTCGTAGGGGCCCATCACCTGGTAGACCTCTGAGATGCCCGCGACCGCGCGCAGCTTGTCGTACACCTGAATAGTCTTCGCCGGGTCGACCACGATGAGGACGAACGCCTTAATCATCCGAAGGGCTCCTGTGGTGGGCCTGGGCCCGATGTGCGCTCACGGTACCAGTCGCACGTTTCCAGCGCGTTTCATGCGGCGTGGGCGCGGCGCACGGCGCTATTCTTCGCGCAGCTTGAGCACGGCCATGAACGCTTCCTGCGGGATCTCGACGTTGCCGACGCGCTTCATCCGCTTCTTGCCCTCGGCCTGCTTCTCCAACAGCTTCCGCTTGCGCGTGATGTCGCCGCCGTAGCACTTCGCGATGACGTTCTTCCGCATCGCCCGGATCGTCTCGCGCGAGATCACCTTCCCGCCGACGGCCGCCTGGATCGGCACTTCAAACATCTGACGCGGGATCAGCTCCTTCAGCTTCGAAACCAAGATGCGACCGGCGCGATGGGCGTTGACCTGGTGCGTGATCAGCGAAAGCGCATCCACGAGCTGAGCGTTCACGAGGATATCGACTTTGACCAGCGAAGCCGCCCGGTATCCGGTGAGGTGGTAGTCGAGGCTGGCGTAGCCCGAGGTCGAACCCTTGAGGTAGTCGTAAAAGTCGACCAGGATCTCGCCCATGGGCACGTCGTACTCAAGCAAGACCCGCGCTTCGCCCTGCGAGGCCTCGGTCTCGGGTTCGAGAAACTCCATACGGAGGAACGATCCGCGCCGGCTCGTGACGAGATCCATGACGACGCCGATGAAGCGGCTCGGCGTGATCACGTCTATCTTCGCCCACGGCTCCTGGATTTCGGCGATCTGGGACGGGTCGGGGAAGTCCGCCGGGTTGCTGACCGGGACCTCCTTGCCGTTCGAGAGGATGACCTTGTACTCCACGCTGGGGGCTGTCGTCAGCAGCGAGAGGTTGTACTCGCGCTCGAGCCGGGCC
>CAMAUF010000081.1 GCA_945861295.1 bacterium
GGCCTTCTCGACGGCCGCGAGGTAGCCCTTGATCATCCACTTGTAGCGGTCCATCGCCTCGCCGGAGTCGATCGTGAGGACCTGGCCGTTGCCGACGACGTAGATGTTCGTGAAGTCCGGATGCATCGGGTTTTCGTCGGGGACCTGGACGGCGCGGACGGACGGGCTGATATGCATGGCGGGCATTAGGCAACGGCCGGCCGCGAAGCGCAAGTGCGGGGCGCGCGCTACAGCCGGTAGAGCGACAGGTCCGGCGATTCCGGCCGTGGGACCAGCCGTTGCGCCGGGCAATCGACGAGCAAGTCGAGACTTTCGAGGACGATCTGGCCGAGTAGCGGCTCAACGCCGCGCCGCCCGACGATGCAATCGAAGTTCCCGCTACGGCCGGCAACCGTGAGCGCAATCGGGCCAGCCACCAGCAGCGATTCCCGCCGGCCATCGGCGTATTGGACGCGCGTCGTCCGTACGACGGGCAGCCCGAGCGCGTCGACAATTTCCTGTGGGAGCATGAGGGACGACGCGCCGGTGTCCACCACGATCTGGAGGGACAGGCGCCGGACATCGCGCTCGGCGAGCGCTCCGGCAGCCACCAGCGCGAGATCCCCGGCGCTTTCCAGTTCCACGTTGACGACGACTTCGCCCATAGTCCTTTCCTTCGACGGGAGCATCCGGGCAGGGGCCGCTATCACGCTCGTCATGCCGTCAGCATACGCCCTTCGAAGGGCCCGCCGCTACGCCGGCACGGCGCCTAGCTGCCGCATCAGACCGAGGTCGTCGTTGGAACCCCAGTGCTCGATCACCTTGCCGTCCTTGAACCGCATGATGTGGACGCCGCTGAAATGGACCTTGATGCCGGTCGCCGGGATGCCGAAGAAGTCGCCGCCGTGCGTAGCCTGCACGGTCGTCCGTGCGACAACCTTGTCGCCTTCTTCGATGAGGTCGTCGATGGTCCAGTGCAGGTCCGGGAAGGCGCCCTTGAAGATCCTGATGATGCCCTGGTGACCTTCGATCCCGCGCTCCAGGCCCTCCGGGTTGGTATGGTCGTAGAAGTCGGGATGGATGAGTTCGGCCGTGATAGCGAAGTTGGCGTTGGATATCTCGTCTTCGAGCATGCGCCGGACGGTGGCTTTCTGGCTGGACATGGGTCACTCCTAGAAGCAGATTCGTCAGTTACACTGACGTTCAGGTAATCTTACGACATTCGTCCGGGAGGTGATCAATGGTCCTGCCACATCGGCATGAGGGCGGCCGGCGGCTCATCGGCGCGCTCTTGCGGCTCCCTTCGGACGAAGTCAGGCGGCGTATCTCGGCGGACCTGGGGCAGCGTTACCCGGGCCTCACGACCGCGCACATGGCGATCTTCCAACACATCGACCATCCACCGGCGGGGACGCGGCAGACCGACCTGGCGGAGCGCATCGCGATTTCGAAACAGTCGCTCGGGGAACTCGTGGATTCCATGGAAAGCCTCGGGCTGGTCGAACGCATGGCTGATGGCGCCGATCGGCGCGCGAAGCTGGTGCGGCTCACCGCGCTGGGCTGGTCGGCCCACCAGCGGGCCCTCGAGATCGGAGCCGAAATCGAGGCGGAATGGGCCGGCTTGATCGGACACCGCGAGTTCACCACGCTCGTCGGGCTGCTGCAGGCGCTCGAAGCGGCGCTCACGGTCGACACGCATTAGGATCGCCGCACCCGCGAAGAGGTTGTCGCCATGCCCACATCGCCCGGCCGCATCGATGTCCATCATCACTTCATCCCCGAGGGGTACCACGCCATCCTCGCCCAACGAGCACCGGAGGTCCTGCGGGGCATGACCTTCCCAAGCTGGGACGCCGAGGCGGCGGTCGCGGCGATGGACGCGATCGGAGTGCGGGCCGCCATCCTTTCGGTCCCAGTTTGGGGCTTGGTCATCGCCGAGCGGGAGTTCGCCATCGAAAACGCGCGCTGGTGCAACGAGCGCGCGGCCGAGGTCGTGCGCGCCCGCCCCGGCCGCTTCGGCGCCTTCGCCGCTCTGCCCGTCCTCCATATCGACGCCGCGATCGACGAGCTCCGTTATGCGTCCGACGAGTTGGGCATGGACGGCGTTGTGCTGCCCGCGAGCGCGGATACGCACTACCTCGGGGCGCCGCATTTCGAGCCGCTGTTCGCCGAACTGGACCGCCGCGGGACCGTCGTCCACGTCCATCCGGGCACGCCTGCCGACTGCGGTCATCTCACGCCTCTGGTGCCCGACCCGATCGTCGAGTTCATCTTCGACACCACCCGCGCCATCGCGAACCTGATCGCGACGGGCACGCTGGAGCGGTACCCGAACATCCGGTTCATCTTCTCCCATGCGGGTGGGGCGGCCCCGTTCCTCCTCGGCCGGCTCGAACTGATGCGCGCCAACCCTGCCGTCGCTCCAAACGCCCCGCGGCCCGTCCACGAGTACCTGCGCCGCCTGTTCTACGACACCGCGCTCGCGGCCAACCCCATCGCGCTCGACACACTCTTTCGGGTGGTGGGCGAAGGCCAGGTGCTCTTCGGAACCGACTGGCCGTTCGCGCCCTCGGCTGTCGCCAAGGCAACGGCCGAGACCATCGATGGCTTGCAGGCGGCGACGAGCGCGATGATCAACCGCGACACGGCCACGCGCCTCTTTCCGCGGCTCGCGTGAGGCTAGCTGGCCGGCCCTCTACCATCGTCCTCACGCATGGCTCGGCCGTCAGCTATAGCAAGACAGACCCCCTCGAAACAATGGTCCTAGGACAATCCATTCGCCATGACTACTACCTCGTCCGCTATCGATCGGTAGCATGAGGCTATGGAATTTCGACTCCCTCCCGAGACCAGCGCCTGGCGCGACGACCTTCGCGCGTTCCTCCGCGAGGAGCTCCCCGAAGGCCTTCATGGCTCCGACGACTTCTTCGATGACTCGGCCCAGGTGCCGTTCGCGCGTGAGTTCATGCGCCGGGTGGGCGACCGCAACTGGCTCGCGCCCGCCTGGGAGAAACGCTACGGCGGCATGGGCAAAGGCCCAATCGAGCAGTTCGTCCTCAACGAAGAGTTGGCCTACTATCGCGCCCCCCACGGCGGGCGCTTGTTCACGATCGGCATCACTGGGCCGACCATCAACCATCACGGCACTCAGGAGCAGAAGGATCGCTTCCTCACCCGCATGGCGTCGGGCCAGGATTGGTGGTGCCAAGGCTTCAGCGAGCCCGGCGCCGGGAGCGACCTCGCCAGCCTGCAAACGAGCGCCGTCCGCGATGGCGACGACTTCGTTCTCAACGGCCAAAAGATCTGGAGTTCAAACGCCCACCACGCCGATTGGATGATGGTCCTCGCTAGGACCGATCCCGACGTCCCGAAGCACAAGGGCATCACAGCCCTTCTGGTCGACATGAAGTCGCCCGGGATCAGCCTCCAGCCCATAGACAACATCGCGGGACGTCACGACTTCAACCAGACGTTCTTCGACGATGTCCGCGTGCCGGCGGAGAACATGTTGGGCGAACTGAACGGCGGCTGGTACGTCGCCGCCACGACGCTCGACTTCGAACGCAGCAACATCGCGGCGATCAGCGGCGCGCGCAGGACCATCCACGACCTCGTCTGCTGGGCGAAGGCCTGCCGCGCTGGCCACCGCCCCTGGGACGACCCGAAGGTGCGCCACATCTTGAGCGACCTCATCGTGGATGCCGAAGTAGGCCGCCTCCTGAGCTACCGGACCGTCTGGCTGCAGGCCCAAGGCCAAGTCCCGAACGCGGAGGCGAGCATCGGCAAAGTCTTCATGGCCGACCTCGGGATGAAGGTGAGCAACGCCGGGATCAACCTTCTCGGCCTCCACGGGCAGTTGGCCCCAGACTCGGCCGGGGCACAGCTTTCCGGTCGCGTGCTGACGTCATACCTGCTCGCGATGTCGGGTCCCATCGGCGGCGGGACGAAGGAAATCCAGAAAGGCATCATCGCCACACGGGGCTTGGGCCTGCCCCGAGGATAGGCGCCGATCTGCTGCTCCGGCGCCCGGACGAGCGACTCACGGTCGGGTACACTACCGCGATGCCTCCTCCCGCCTCGCTCGACACGCTGTTCCGTCCTCGCGCCGTCGCCGTCGCGGGCGCCTCCACGAACGTCGATAGCGCTGGCCAGGACTATGTGCGTTCACTCCAGGCGCTCGGGTTTACCGGCGCCATCTACCCGCTGAACCCACGCGCCACCGAAATCGCCGGACTCCCGGCCTATCCAAGCGTGGAAGCCGTCCCCGGCCCGGTCGACCTCGTGATTTCGTGCTTGCCGGCCGGCGCCATCCTCGAACTGCTCAACCAGTGCGGCCGCAAGGGCGTCCCTTTCTTGCACCTCTTCACCGGCCGCTTCAGCGAAACCGGAGACGCCGAGGCGGCGGAGCTCGAGCAGCGGATCGAGGCCCGGGCGAAGGCGATGGGCGTCCGCATCCTTGGGCCAAACGGCATGGGCTTGTACCATCCGGCCGCGGGCCTCGGCTTCCGGCCGGACCTCCCAGCCGAAGGCGGTGGCGTGGCCTTCCTCAGCCAGAGCGGCAACAACGCCGTCGAGGTCATCCTTCGTGGGCACGCACGCGGACTCCGTTTCGGCAAAGTCGTGAACTACGGCAACGGGATGGACGTGACCCCCGGCGAACTGCTCCGCTACCTGGCGGACGACCCGGAGACGACCGTGATCGGGGCGTATGTAGAAGGCGTCCCCGACGGACGCGGCTTCTTCCAAGGGCTCCGCGCGGCCGCCGCCAAGAAGCGCGTCATCATCCATAAAGCCGGGCGGACGCGGGCCGGGGCCGAATCGGCGGCTTCGCACACGGCCGCCCTCGCCGGTTCCAGCGACCTTTGGTCGGCCATGCTCGCCCAGGCCGGCGCTATCGAAGCCCGAAGCCAGGAGCAGCTGCTCGACCTCATGGTCGGCGCCTCGCTGCTTCCCGCTGTCACAGGACGGCGCGTGGCCGTCGCGGGAGGAGGCGGTGGACGCAGCGTCCAATCCGCCGATGCCTGCGAAGAGAGCAGCCTCACCGTGCTGCCGCTTCCCGGCGAAGTGCGCGAGAAGGTCCGCGCCAAGGCGCCCGCGCTCGCCGACTGGGTCCGCAATCCGGTTGACCAGTCAATCCTGGCCGGGTCGGGCCTTTCATCGAACGGGATCCTCGAAATGATGCTCGCCGCGGATGTCTACGACCTGGCGATCGCGAATGTCGGCGAGGATTGGTTCTTCGGCCGTCCCGACGCCGAAGATCGTATGAAGCACGCCTGCAACCGGCTGGCCGCGTTGGCGCAATCCTGCGGCAAGCCGGTCGCGGTCGTGCTCGGGCCGACCGAGACGATGTCGCCGCGCTATCGTGCCCTGGTGGATAGCGTCCGCGACGACCTGACGACGCGGGGCATCGCCGTCTTTTACTCCGTCGAACGTGCGGCCTGGGCGCTGGGACGCCTCGCGCCGTACCCATAACCACCCAGAAGGAGCAGACCATGGCCGTCCAACTTGGCAAGGATTCGATCGATATCGGCATCGTCGTCAGCGACGCCGCGAAGGCGCTGGCCTTCTACCGCGACACGCTCGGCTTCGAACATGTCGCCACCACGCCGATGGGCGGCATGACGATGGAACGGCTGATGTGCGGCACGACGCTCGTCAAGCTTGTCGTTCCGAACAAGATGCCCGAAGTCGCGGCCCCTCCGGGCGGGATCATGGGCGCGCGCGGCATCCGCTACTGGACGATCACGGTGACCAACCTCGACGAGGTGCTTGCGAGTTGCGCCGCCGGCGGGTACACCGTCGCCGTCCCCCGCCGCACAGCCCGTCCCGGCCTGGACATCGGCATCGTCGAAGACCCAGATGGCAACTGGGTCGAATTCATCATGAACACTTAAGCCGCGGGCGGTCGCTGGCTCATCTCGCGGGCGCCACTGCGCGTTCCCAGACGGCGGCGGCGCGACTATACTTCTGCCATGGCAGTTGCGGCCTTTCCCGTCATCGAGTCCGAAAACGGCGAGGCCCTCTCCCGCGCGGAGTTCGACGCGCGCGTGCGCTTTGGCGACATTCCGCCAGGCGCGCGCTGGGCCGATGGCATCGTCCTCTTGGCCTTGCCGCCCGGTGTGGACGAAGAAGGCCGCGTGCTCCTGCGCAACGGCGACCGCCTCGATCAGGAGGAGTTCCACAGGCGGTACGAGTTGTGCCCCGAGCTGCGCCGTTGCGAACTGATCGAGGGAGTGGTCTACATGTCGTCGCCGCAACGTTACGGTCGCCACGCCGAACAACAAAACATGATGCAATACTGGCTGACGACGCACTGCCTTCGGCATCCGGGGCTTGAGTCTGCTGGCTCTGTGACGGTCATCCTCGGCCGCCGTAACGAACCCGAGCCCGATGCCGTGTTGTTTCGCGAGTCACTCGGACTGGAAAACGCCAACGGCTACCTGAGTGGCCCACCCGACCTCGTCGTCGAAATCGCGGCTTCGAGCCGGAGCCGGGATTACAACCAGAAGATGCGCGCCTACGCCGCAGCTGGGATCCCGGAGTACATCATCTGGAACGTCAACGGGAAGGCCATCGATTGGTTCGTGCTGCGAGCCGGCGTTTACGAGCGGCTGCTCGCCGACTCCACGGGGGTGATCGAAAGCCCGAACTTCCCCGGCCTCCGCCTCGACCTCGCGAAAGCGCTGGCAGGCGACCTCGCCGGCGTTATCGCCGCTCTGGACGGGGATTAGACGCCCGACCAACGGCTCGCGAGCGGGAAGCGACGATCCCGGCCAAAGGCGCGCGGCGTGATCTTGACGCCCGGCGCAGCCTGACGCCGCTTGTATTCGTTCCGGTCGACCATGCCGATGACGCGCCTAACCGTCGCTTCGTCGTATCCGGCGGCCACGATCTCGTCCAGCGTGTGGTCGTCCTCAACGTACATCCGCAGGATGGGGTCGAGGATCTCGTACGGCGGAAGCGAATCCTGGTCGACTTGGTCCGGGCGCAGTTCGGCGCTCGGCGGTTTCGTGAGCACGCTGTCCGGGATCACGTCGCGGCCAGCGGCGCGGTTATACCAGCGGGCGAGGTCGTACACGAGCGTCTTCGGCACATCTTTTATCACGCCGAAACCGCCGGCCATGTCGCCGTAGAGGGTCGCGTAACCCGTCGCCATTTCGCTCTTGTTGCCCGTGGTCAGCACGATCCAGCCGAACTTGTTCGAGAGCGTCATCAGCACATTGCCGCGCTGCCGTGACTGAAGGTTCTCCTCGGCCACGCCCGGTTCGGAGCCATCAAACTCGTCCGCCAGCATCTCCAGCATGGCGGCGTGGGCCGGTTCGATCGGGATCGAGAGGCAGCGGATACTGAGGTTCGCGGCCAATTCGAAGGCGTCGTCGCGGCTGTGCCCACTGGAATAGCGGCTCGGCATCGAGACGCCGATCACGTTCGCCGCGCCGATCGCGTCGACCGCGACGGCGGCGACAACGCTGGAATCGATCCCGCCGGAAAGCCCGATAACCGCCTTCCGGAAGCCCGTCTTGCCCAGGTAGTCGCGCGTCGCCAGGACCAAGGCCGACCACACCTCCTCCGCGTCCTCCAGCGGTTCGGCGACGGGCGAAGCCAGGCTGGACGAACGAGCGGCGCTCAGCCTCGCCGGAATAGCGACCCGCTCGACGGCTGGCGCGTTCTCGCGGTCACGCATCTCGATGCGCCGGCGAGGGTCGTGGAGGCGGCGCTGGGCGACTTCGTCCAGGTCAAGGTCGACGACCACAAGGTCCTCCGCGAACTGGCGGCCCCGCGCCAACAGCCGCCCCTGCGCGTCGAACGCCATCGAGCCTCCGTCGAAAACGAGTTCGTCCTGTCCGCCAATCGCGTTGAGATAGGCCACGGCGATCAAGTTGTCGGCGGCGCGGGTCGCGACCATCCGCTCTCGATCCA
>CAMAUF010000082.1 GCA_945861295.1 bacterium
CGCCGAATCCCTGCCGGGGAGGACCGCCGAAGCCGCCTTGTGGGGGCCGGTCGCCGAAGTTGCCGCGAGGGGGGCCACCGAAGCCGCCCTGTGGGGGACGGTCGCCGAAGTTGCCGCGAGGGGGACCACCAAAGCCACCCTGTGGCGGCCGGTCGCCAAAGTTGCCCGGCGGGCGCGGCGCGCCATACGCCGGACGCGGCGCTCCGGGGGGCGGCCCAGCTTCGCGCGGGCGCGCTTCGTTGACCGTGAGGGGGCGCCCTTCGAGCATCGTGCCGTTGAGCGCGAGCACCGCCTTGTCGGCATCGCCGTCGTCCATTTCGACGAAGCCGAAGCCGCGGGAACGGTTTGTTTCCCGATCGATGACGACGCGCGCCGAAATCACGCCGCCGTGCGCTTCGAATGTCTGGCGCAGTTGTTGATCTCCCGTCTGCCACGACAGGTTTCCGACGTAGAGCCTCTTCATGTACCTTCCGCTGTGCCTTTCCCACCGGCGGCCGATGGCCGCCCGAACGTGGCGCAATAATAGGGGAAAGGGCGGGCTGAATCACTCTTTCTCAGCCGCAACGCCAGAAAATTCCACCAACCCGGCCGAATGAATCGACATTATGGCTTTTTACCATGACTCTTTTCCGAACCTTGCCCGGCTTTCGGCCCGGCCGTAGAGTTTGTGTCGCCAATCACAAGCAGCGAGGCGGCTTAGAACCGCTCTCGCCTGCCCGCCGCTGGCAGCTTGGAGCCCCCGGTCATGAGCTTTTACGACTCTTGGTCCGCCGTCATGATGGCCGCGATCGCGGGGTTCATCCTCGTGCTCACGGCCCTGATGGCGACGAAGCTGCTCGCGCCCTATTCGCGTGAACGGGCCAAGGGCGTCTCGTACGAATGCGGGATGTTGCCGATCGGCCGGAACTGGTCCCAGATCCACGTCCGGTACTATCTGATCGCCATCCTCTTTCTGATCTTCGATGTCGAGACCGTCTTCATCTTCCCGTGGGCGGTCACCTTCGTGGACCTGCCGAAGTACGTCTTCTACGAGATGCTGGTCTTCGTCGGCGTCCTTGCGGCCGGCCTAGCCTATGCGTGGCGCCGCGGCGTCTTGGAGTGGAAATGAGCACGAAGCCGAGCAGCGCGATCGCCTACGTCCCCGATTTCGGGGCGGAAGCCCAACGCCTTCTGCCCGTCGATGTCCCGCACGGCCAGGCGGCGTACCGCATCGTCCTGCCGGGCGTCATCCAGACCGGCGCCGACGTGCTTTTGGCGGTCGGCCGCAAGTCCTCGCTCTGGCCGATGACCTTCGGCCTCGCCTGCTGCGCCATCGAGATGATCGGCACGTTCATGGCGAACCACGACCTCGACCGCTTCGGCATCGTCCCTTGGGCGAGCCCGCGCCAAAGTGACGTCATGGTCGTCTCGGGCACGGTGACCAAAAAGATGGCCCCCGCGATCAAGCTGCTCTACGAACAGATGCCGAACCCGAAGTACGTGATTTCGATGGGCGCCTGCGCGACCAACGGCGGGCCCTACACCGAATACGACCGCGTGCTCCAGGGCGTCGACAAGATCATCCCGGTCGATGTCTACGTCCCAGGCTGCCCGCCGCGGCCCGAGGCGCTGCTCGATGGCTTCCTCGCGCTCCAGAAGAAAATCATGGAAGAGAAGAGGATGGTCGGATGAGCAAGGCGTCCGCCTTCCCCTACCCCGTCGGCACGCAAGCGCCGAACGCCAAGCTGGCGGAGTTGCTGGCTGCGCTCGTGAACGGGCTGGGTGGGCGCATCGGCCGCACCACGACCGACGTCGATGTCACCGTGCCCGTCGATAAGCTCGAAACGCTCGTCCGCGGCTTGCGGGAGCGCTCGGCCCTCTCGTTCGACATGCTGCGAAACGTGGCTGGCGCCGACCTGGGCGATGAAGGGCTGGCGCTGAAGTACCATTTCTATTCGTTCAAACACGGTCATTGCTTGCAAGTGACGGTCGCGCTGCCGCCGCACCAACACCCACATGCGGAGGTCCCGACACTCACGGGCCTCTTCCCCGCGGCCGATTGGCACGAGCGCGAGGCGGCGGAGATGTTCGGCATCACCTTCACGGGCCACCCGAACCTCAAGAACCTCCTTCTCGAAGAAGACCTCCATATCCATCCGCTGCTCAAAGCGCACCCGTTGCAGGTGGCCGAGTTGAAGCAAGGCATCGAAGACGGGCCAGCGGGGTTTACGTTCTAATGTCGATTTGGCCAACCGAACGGACCCTCACCGCCGACGAAGCGACTTTCGACACGGTCGACATGACCATCAATATCGGGCCTCAGCACCCGGCGACGCACGGCGTCTTCCGCATGGTGTTGACCGTCGATGGCGAACTCGTGGTCGATTGCGAGCCGTACATCGGCTACCTCCATCGTGGCCTCGAAAAGCTCACCGAGACGGCGGACTACCGCCAGGCGATGGGCTGGTGGGACCGCACGGACTACCTCGCCGGGATGTGCTGCGAGTGGGCCTACTGCCTCGCGGTGGAGAAGCTCAGCGGCATCCAGGTCCCGGAGCGGGCCGAATACATCCGGGTGATCATGGCCGAACTCTCCCGGATCAACTCGCATTTCATGTTTCTCGGCGCGTTCGGGGCCGATGTCGGCTCCTTCGGCACGTCCTTCGTCTACGGCTGGCGTGAACGCGAGCGCATTTACGACCTCTTCGAAGAAGTCGCCGGCGACCGCATGTTCCCGACCTATTTCAAGATCGGCGGCGTCACCATGGACCTGCCGGAGAACTTCGAGTCGCGTTGCCGCTGGCTGCTGGATTCGATCCGCCAGGGCCTTGAGGACCTCGACGGCCTGCTGACCGGCAACGAGATCTTCGTCGAGCGCTGCCGCAACCTCTCGCCGTTGACCAAGGACCGCGCGATCGCCCTCGGCATCACGGGCCCGATCCTGCGGGCCACGGGCCTTCCCTGGGACGTGCGCCGGGCGGAGCCGTACGGCATCTATAGCCGCCTCGATTTCGAGATCCCAGTCGGCCGCCAGGGCGATGTCTTCGACCGCTACTTCGTCCGCCTCGCGGAGATGTACCAGTCGGTCCGGATCATCGAGCAGTGCCTGAAGGAGATGCCGAAGGGCGGGCTCGTCTGCGCGACCGACCTCCCGAAGACGCTCCGCATCGAATCCGGCGAGTGCTACATCCGGACCGAGGGCACCAAGGGCGAATATGGCGTCTATGCCATGGCCAAGGGCGGCAACAAGCCTTACCGCATGAAGCTCCGTTCGCCAAGTTTCTGTAATCTGTCAGCGCTGCGGGAGATGGTCGTCGGCAACTACGTGGCCGATGCGATTATCATCCTGGGGTCGCTGGATATCGTGCTTGGGGAGGTGGACAAGTGATCGAGTTCCCTCTCGGAAGCGAAATGTTCGGGATCTGGAACTGGGCGGACGCGGCCATCCGGATCGTGATCGTGGTCCTCGTCATGACGATCGTCGCGATGTACCTGATCTACGGCGAGCGCAAGATTGTGGCGCGCTTCCAGCAACGCCTCGGCCCCACGCGGACCGGGCCCGCCGGCCTGCTCCAGTCCTTCGCCGACGCGGTCAAGTTGATCTCCAAGGAAGACATCCGCCCCGATGGCGCCGACCGCTGGGTCTTTGAATTCGCGCCCTACGCGACCTTTATCCCCGTCTTCATGACGCTCTGCGTCCTCCCCTTCGCGGCGGATTGGGGCGTCCGCAACCTGCCGCTCGGCATGTTCTTCGTCTTCGCGGTACTCGGCCTCAATATCGTCGGAGTGATGATGGCTGGCCTGGGCTCGGGCAATAAGTTCGCCCTGATCGGCGGCGTCCGGGCGGCGGCCCAGATGATCAGCTACGAGATCCCGCTCGTCCTCAGTCTCCTCTCCGTCTCGATGATCGCTGGCACGCTTGACCTCAACGAATTCGCCGCCAAACAGGGCGATTATCCATTCGTCATCCTGCAGCCACTCGCCTTCATCATCTTCGTGACGGCGATGCTTTCCGAACTCCATCGCGCGCCCTTCGACATCCCCGTGGCTGAATCGGAGATCGTCGGCGGCTACTTCGTGGAATACTCTGGCATCCGCTGGAGCATGTTCATGCTGACGGAGTACGCGGCCCTGTGGTCGTTCAGCGTTTTCGGCGGCATCGTCTTCCTCGGCGGTTGGAACTTCCCGATGGGCAACGAGTGGGGCTGGGGTTGGCAGCTCGCCCTGACCTTCATCAAGTCCGCGCTGTTCATTTTCTTCATCTTCTGGGTCCGCTCCACGGTGCCGCGGCTCCGGATCGACCAATTGATGACCTTCTGCTGGAAGATCCTGCTGCCGCTGAGCCTGGTCCAAGTCGTCGCCAACGGCTTCATCTTGGTGTACGACGGGCCATACTGGCTGTTGTCGCTCACGAGCGGCGTCGGGGCCATACTGCTGATCGCCATCATCATCAATCGCGCATTCCGCCGCCGGACGGCCACGACATCGCTCGTCGGGGCCTATAGGGGCGCTCAGGTGTCTGCCCAATGAAAGGTCTTCTCAAGGGTCTCGGCGTCACCCTGTCAACCTTCTCCCGGAAGCCCGTCACGGTGGAGTATCCGGACGAGCGCCGCGTACTGCCCGAACGGCAACGCAGCTTTCCGGTCCTCCTCTGGGATTTTGACCACGACGAGCCCGTCTGCACCGGCTGCAACGTCTGCATCCGCAACTGCCCGGTCGATTGCATGACGGCGACGATGGTCGATAACCCGCAGCACCCCGAAGGTACGAGCAACCGGCGCAAAATCGTCGACAAGTTCTGGATCGATTACGCGCGTTGTATGCGCTGCAACATCTGCGTCGAGGTGTGCCCGTTCGAAGCGATCGTCATGGACAACAACTGGTCAGGTCACGAACAAGCGGTCTATGACCGGCGTGACCTGCACAAGGACATCGACGACCTTCTCGCAGGAAGCAAGTCCGGCGAATTGACGCAGCCCTGGCGGCCACAAGACAGCCTCGAACTGATCGAACGCGCGACGAAGGGAGAAGCGCTTCCGGAAGAAGCCTTCAAAGTGTCGCGCCCAGAGGCTCGCCAGGCGCAGCTCAGGCGCATCGCCGATGGCGGCCCCAGGGCCATCCAGGAGCGCGAGCCCGAGAAGCCGAAGGTCACCGCCACTGCCAAGGGCGCAGCCGGCGCGGCGACCGCTGGCGTCGAAATGGAAGTCCTCTCGGAATCGAAGATCAAGGCGAAGCGGATGCGGGCCGGGCGCGCCGCCAAGGAACTGCGCGATAAGGGCGAGGCTGTCCCCGCCGATCTGCTCGCGGAGATCGAGAAGTACACCACCATGAAGGCGGGCGTGCCCTACGCCGTGGGCGGCCCCGTCGCGAGCGCCGGCGGCGGCACGGGCGTGATCCTCACCGGCCTCCAGGACGACGGTTCGATGCGCTTCCCGCCGGGCGTTGGCGATGGCCCCAAGGGCGATGCAAACAGCGCCGAGAAAGTCCGCGCCCGTCGCACGCGCGCCGAGCGCCAATTCAAGGATCTGACGGCCAAGGGCGAACCCATCCCGGAAGAGATGGCGAAGACGCTGTATGACCTTGGCTCCGACCTAGCGCCGGCTGGCACGATCTGGGCGGCCCTGGCTGGCTCGGGTGGCGGGGGCGGCGCCGCATTAGCTGGGGGCGTCCCGCTGACGGGCCTCAACGACGATGGTTCCATGCGCTTCCCGCCGGGCGTCGGCGACGGCCCCAAAGGCGACCCAAACAGCCCGGACAAGGTTCGCGCCCGCCGCATGCGCGCAGAGCGCCAGGCGAAGGAGTTTTCCGCCAAAGGCGACGCCGTCCCGGACGAGGTCGCCCGAACCCTGTATGACCTCGGGTCCGACCTAGCGCCAGGCGGCTCCATCTGGGCGAGCCTCGCCGGCAGCGGTGGTGGCGCTGCGGCCGCCACATCCGCGGCGGTCGGCGGCTCATTCGTGGGCGCCGACGGCAAGTGGGCTCCGCCCGCGGCCATGGTCGGCGACAAGGGCACGCCGAACTCCGCCGAGAAGCTACGCGCCCGGCGCATCCGCGCCGAGCGCAAGGCCCAGGAAGCGACCGCCGCCGGCCAGCCCATCCCGGATGACATCATGGCGACCCTGCGCGAGCTGGGCAGCCCGATGGCGGGGGGCTAACCGATGGCGACCGAAGTCCTCTGGTGGATCTTCGCTGTGGCGATCGTCGCGACCGCCGCTGGCGTCGTCTTCTCGCGGTCGGTCATCCATTCGGCAATCTGCCTGATCCTGAGCCTCGCCGGTGTTGGCGCTATCTACGCCTTCCTGATGGTCGAGTTCCTGGCGCTGACACAGTTTCTCATCTACGGCGGCGCCGTCACGGTCCTCATCTTGCTGGCGCTGATGCTCACGCGGGTGGGCGCCACGGGCTTGCCCGACAAGGTCACGGGCGCTCAAGCGCCGTTCGCGGCCCTTGTCGGCCTAGGGCTGATGGCGACGCTGATCGGTGTCGCGGTGGGCACGAAATGGCCGAACGACATCGACGACGCGCCGACCAACATTCCGGTCGAGCAGATCAGCGAAGTCCTCTTCCGCGACTATGGCGCGCCGTTCGTGATTGCGTCGGTGGTCTTGCTGGTAGCGCTAGTCGGGGCGATCATCCTCGCCCGGCAAGAGGAGGGGGAATAACGCAATGGTCCCTCTCGAAAACTACCTGATACTGAGCGCGGTTATCTTTAGTCTCGGAGTGTACGGTGTGCTGGCGCGCCGTAACGCGGTGCTCATCCTGATGAGCGTCGAACTCATGTTGAACGCTGTCAGCATCAACTTTGTCGCGTTCGCAGCGTACCTGGACCCGAACAAGATCCTCGGGGCCGTGTTCGCCGTGTTCATCATCACCGTCGCCGCGGCGGAGGTGGGCCTCGCGCTCGCCATCGTCATCCGGCTCTTCCGCAACCGCTCAACCGCCAACGTGGACGAAGCGGCAACCCTCAAATGGTAAGGGGCAGAGGCCAGAGATGATCACCGAAAACGCGTGGATCCTCGCGGCCATCCCGGCTGGGATGTTTCTCGTGCTCGCCCTTTTCGGCCGCTACTTGCCGCGCCAGGGCGACTACCTCGGCGTGCTCGCGACCGGGACCTCGTTCGTCCTGATGCTGATCATCGCCGCGAACTACCTCATGCATCGCGAAGGCGTCGGCTCCTGGACCAACGAAATCGCCTGGTCCAACGTCGGCGATTTCAAGCTCAACATGGGCCTCTACATCGACCCCATCACGATCACGATGTTCGGCGTCGTCCTCACCGTGGCGCTGATGGTAAACATTTTCTCTATCGGCTATATGAAGGGCGAACCGCGCTACTTCTGGTTCTTCGCCGTCCTCCAACTCTTCGCGGCCTCGATGTTGATGCTCGTGATGGCCGACAACCTGCTTCTGCTGCTCATTTCCTGGGAATTAGTCGGTGTCTGTTCATTCCTCTTAGTCGGCTTCTATTGGGAGAAACGCAGCGCCGTGGAAGCGGCGAAGAAAGCGTTCGTCACAACCCGCATCGGCGACGTCGGGCTGTTTATCGGCGTAATCCTGCTCTGGCGGGCGACCGGCACGTTTAACATCCAAGAGATCATCCACCTCGCTGAAGAAGGCGAGGTCGGCCGCAACACGCTCTTCGTTGCGATGGCCTTCCTCTTCCTGGGCTGCATGGGCAAGAGCGCGCAAGTGCCCTTCCACGTCTGGCTCCCGGATGCGATGGAGGGCCCGACGCCCGTCTCGGCGCTGATCCACGCGGCGACGATGGTCGTCGCCGGCGTCTACCTCACCGCGCGGCTCCTGCCCGTTTTCGACGCGACCGACGGCATGCTGCTGGTTATCACCCTCGTGGGGCTGACGACGGCGCTGCTGACCGGCTTCATCGCGCTGGCACAAACGGACATCAAGA
>CAMAUF010000083.1 GCA_945861295.1 bacterium
CACGTTCTGGGAGGTGCGGCACGATCAGTTCGGATCGTGGGAGAACATCGAGAGAACATATCAGTACTACGCGAACTTCATTCCTCCGCTCCGAGACGAGAGCTTCTCAACCATGGAGCCGTACGCCTTCCTCGCGGTAACGCAGTTCGACACCTACGAATTCTCCTGCTTTCGAGGCGCCGCACGATTAGGGGAAGAAGCAAACTCCAAGGAGCGCTTAATGGGATGGCAACCGGGCGTAGCCTTGGCGGCGACCCTTCTTCACGAGAGACCGTGCGCTGCTTACATGAGACGGGAGGGTGCACTCAACCCCCGTGAGCACCTCAGTCTTTGGCACGAACGCGAGCGCGACGCCCGTGAGGCCAGGTGGCACGACGAGGCGGTGATGGCCCGGAAAACGCTAATCGGCAGCGACGAGTATTGGCGTCGCCGCGAGCACGGCACCCGCTTGATCGAAATCGTCCTCGCGGCCGTCGTCGGTGTTGCCGTACTCGTCCAGGTAGTCTTCGAGGCGCTGAACTACTTCAAGGACGACGCAGACGTGTCAATGCCCGAATCCCGTCCAACGCCAACCGCGACATCACCGGCCCCGGAGGGTCCCGCGTCGGCAACACCCCCGCCGGCCAGTTCACCCTAGACGGCCACACCGCTCGTGGGTCGATGAGCGGACACGCTCGGACCGGGCGCGTCGTCGCAGTCGGGCTCGCCCTCACCCTGCCCTCTCCCACTGCGGTGGGCGAGGGTGGAGGGCTGGCGGAGTCGATGGCGCGTCCGCTCCCGCTCGGCCACAGTTGATCGCACGACCACGATGGAGCGCGACCATGCCCCATATCCTCGATGCCTACATCCCCGCCACCGCGATGGTGGTCATCGCCCACCCCGACGACGCGGAGTTCATGTGCGCGGGGACGGTCGCGAAGTGGACGAAGGCGGGCTGCGAAGTCACCTACGTCCTCGTCACCAACGGCAACAAGGGCAGCGACGACCCAGCGATGACGTCGACGCGCCTCGCCGGTATCCGGGAGGCTGAGCAGCGCGCCGCCGGGGCGATCCTCGGCGTCCGCAACTTCGAGTTCCTCGGCTTCCCCGACGGCTATCTCGTGGCCACGCTCGATGTTCGCCGCGAGATCACGCGGGTCATCCGCAAGTGGAAGCCAGATGTCGTCATCACCTTCGACCCCACGCAGCGCTTCTTCGGCGAGAACTATCCGAACCACCCAGACCACCGCGCCACCGGGGACGCGACGATCGACGCGATCTTCCCGAGCGCGCGCGACCGGCTGACCTTCCCCGAGCTGCTGCTCGATGGCTATGAGCCCTGGAAGGTGAAGCAGATTTGGTTGGCGTCGGACGACGCGCATTCGCAGGCGCGCGTCGACATCACTGAGGTCATGGCTCAGAAACAGGAGGCGCTGCTCGCGCACCCGAGCCAACTTGGCCCGGAGATGAAGGAGTTCGCGCTGCAAATGGGGCGCTGGGGCGCGGCCGGACGGGAGTTCGAGTTCGGCGAGGCGTTCCGTGTGATCGTCCTGGACGCGCCCTTCACCGAGGTGGCGGGAGAGCCCTCGTGAACGAGTCGGTCGGCGGCATCGTCCGCGCCGCCTTCGGCGATGGCGCCACCGTGGTGCGGTGTCTTCCCTTGCGCGGCGGCATGTCGGCGAAGGTCGATCGGGTGACGGCGACGCTGGAAAGCAGTGAAACGCGCGAGCTGACGGTGCGGCGTCGCGGGGAGTATTGGGGCCGCGACGACAACCGCGTTCGCGCGGAGTACGCGCTGATCGAGCATGTGGCGCGGTCCGGTATCCCGGTCCCGAAGCCGTTGGCACTCGTCGATGATGCGGACGGGCGGCCGTTGGCCTTTGTCCTCGAATACGTCGAAGGGCACGCGCCGATGCAGGCGGGCGAGGCCGAGTCGTTGGCGGTCGCGTTCGCGGAGACGCTCGTGCGCATCCACGGTGTGCCCCTCGACGGCCTCGCCGGGCTGGGGCGATCCCCGGTCGGCGACGTTGTCGCGCTGCCTCCGTGGTGGGGCGCAAGCCTGTCGCCCGAGGTGGTCCGCGTCCTCCAGGCCTGGAGCGGGCTGACGCCGTGCCCGATCCGCGAGCGCCGGCTGCTCCACGGCGACTTCTGGCCCGGCAACATCGTCGTGCGCGACGGCGCCATCGCGGCCGTAATCGACTGGGAGGACGCTGTCATCGGCGATCCAGTGCAGGATGTCGCCGTCGTCCGGCTGGACCTCACCTGGGTGGCGGGGCCGCGGGTGCGCGATCTCTTCACCGCCGCGTACGCGCAACTTTCGGGCCGCGACCTGCGATCGCTTCCCTACTGGGACCTGTTCGCGGTCCTGCGGGCGGCGCCGGGGATCGACCTCTGGGCCGCGGTGTATCCCGGGATGGGGCGACCGGACATCACGGCGGAAGCGATGCGCGAAGTGTTGACCGCCACCGTCGACGCTGCCCTCGAGCGCATCCCGCGCGGCTCGGCGCCCGAATGAACGCGCCCGACGGCCCCACGGCGGAGTGGCTGACGGCGGCGCTCCAGGGCACGGCCCCCGGCTGCGCCGTGAGCGGCATCGAGACGCGCGACATCGGCGGCGGGCGCGGTTACATGGGGCAGACGCTGGCGGTTACGCTCGCCTACGCTCCCGGCCGGCCGCCTGGGCCGGAAAGCGTCGTGGTCAAGTTGCCTGCCCTGGAAGCCGCGCCCACGCCCGCGATGGAGACGCTGCGGCGGGAGCTGTACGCGACCGAAATCGCCTGGTACCGCGATGCCGCGGCGACGAGCCCGGTCCGCGCGCCACGCTGTCTCTGGGCCAGCGTGGCAGACCCGCCTGGCCCCGCCTTGGTGCTTGAGGACCTCAGTGGTTGGCAGGCGGTGAGCCAGGTCGAGGGCCCGGACCTCGAGCAGGCAAGGCTCGCCGTCGACGCCCTTGCGCGCCTGCATGCGCGTTGGTGGCGGAGCCCGAACCTCGACCGCTTCGCGTGGACGCGGCCGCTCGCCGAAGATGCGGCGCTCTGGCGGGAGCGCTTCGCGTCGGGCTGGCCGGCCCTCCGCTCCCGGCTCGGCAAGCGCGGGCTGCCGGCGGAGTTCGCGCCTATCGGAGATCGGCTGGCCTTCGGCCTCGACCGGCTCGTCGTCGATGGCGCCGGGAGCGGGACGACACTGATCCATGGCGATTACCGCATTGAGAATTTGCTGTTCGGCGTAGAGGGGGGCGAACCGGCGGTGTGCGTGCTCGATTGGCAGCTCGCCGGGCGCGGGTCTGGCGCGCGCGACCTCGCCTACTTCCTCGGCCAGAACCTCCCGATCGAAGCGCGCCGAAATTGGGAGCCCGAGCTGATCGAGCGTTACCACGGCGGCCTGCTCTCGGGCGGCGTCAAGGACTATGCCCGCGCCGCCTTGGATGACGACTACCGGCGCGGGCTACTGGTCGCGCTCTGGATGCCGGCGCACTTCCTGGGGGTGATGGGCGAGGCGGCCATGGCGGGGGTGGCGGGGGTGGATCGTGGCGCACTGCGTGGCTTGCGGTCAGCGCTGCGCTTGGTCGGCGTCGCCGCTGAACGAAACATCGCAGCCATCACGGACCATGGCGCCGAGCACCTATTAGGGGCATGAGACCGCGGAACCGTCTCACCTCCGCTCCAGCGCCGCCAGCAACGTCGCCTTGAGCGCCACGAACTCCGCCGACACCACCAACGACGCCGATCGCGGTCGCGCGAACGCCACGGAAACTTCGGCGACAACCCGGCCCGGCCTAGGCGACATAACGACGACGCGGTCGCTCAGGAGCAGAGCCTCTTCGATGTCATGCGTCACAAACAGCACGGAGCGGACCGCTTCGCCCGGACGCTCATCATCGCGGAGTACCTGCTGGAGCCAGGTGTGCATCTCACGGCGCGTGATTGCGTCGAGTGCGCCGAACGGCTCGTCGAGCAGGAGGACGGGCCTGGAGATGAGGAACGTCCGCAGCAGGGCGAGGCGCTGACGCATCCCCCCGGAGAGCTGGGCAGGCCAGGACCGCTCGAAGCCAGCGAGGCCAAAGCGCTCAAAGAGCGCGGCGGCCCGTGCCCGCGCCTGCGCTGGCGGCGCCCCACCGACTTCAGCGCCGAGGGTGGCGTTGGCGAGCGCCCGACGCCAGGGCAGCAGGAGGTCCTTTTGGGGCATGTACGAAACGAGCCCCGGCCGGAGGAGCGTCGAGACGCCAGCCACCGCCGCGCTCCCCTGATCGGGCGCGAGCAGACCGGCGAGGATGCGCAGCAGCGTGCTCTTGCCGCAGCCGCTCGGCCCGACCAGCGAAACGAAGCCGCCGGTAGGCAGATCGAGACTCACGTTGTCGAGGACGGCGAGCTCGCGGCCCTTCCCGCGGAAAACATGGGTGACGCCCGTGATCTGGATGGCGGGCGTCACCACCGGCGATGCGTCGCTCACGGCTTGGGAAGGAAGTCGTTCGTGAAGGCCGCCTGCACGTCCACATCCTTGTCGACAATCTTGGCGTCTCGCAGGAACTTCACGAAGGCCTCCCAGATGGCGAGGTCCTGCGTGCCCCAGGCGCGGCCCTTGTCGACGTACTTGGCGACGTGGTAGGCCGCGCTCGCTTCGACCAGCTTCTTGTCGGATTCGGGCGAGGCCTTGAGCAGCGCCGCCGCCGCCGCTTTGGCGTCAGTGCCGGCGAGGTCGTACCCCTTGGCGGTCGCCGCGATGAACTTCTTCACCACCTCTGGGGAGGCCTTCGCGAAGGACTCGCTGGTGATGAAGACGGGCGTGTACCAATCGGGGATGCAGGTAAACCAGTCCTTGAAGAGGATGGTGGTGACCTTCTTGCCCTCGACTTCGTTGGCGCGGAGCACATCCCAGCCTTCGAACACCCACACGAGGTCGTATTGGCCTTGCTCCATGCCAACCAGGTAGTCGACGTTGCCGACCTCGGCGAACTTGACTTTCTTCGGGTCGCCGCCATCGCAGGCGACGAGTTTCGAGATCAGTTCGATCTCGAGCGGGCCGCCGAAGCCGCCGTAGGTCTTGCCTTCGAGGTCCTTCGGGCGCTTGATCCCGGACTTTTTCAGCGCCATCAGGCTGGAGTCATTGTGTTGAAGGATCGCGGCGATGGAGAGGATGGGCACGCCCTCGGCCCGCGCCGGGACGACGTACTCCTGGGCCGAAATGCCGAACTCGGCCTTGCCCGCGCCGATCACCTGTTCGACGCCCCCGGCAGCCGGCTCGACGATCGTGAGGTCGAGGCCGGCATCGCGGTAGTAACCCTTCTCGATGGCCAGGTAGATGCCGGAGTGCTGTGTGTTAGGGGTCCAGTTGAGCATCAGCGTGACGCTCTTGAGGGCGCCAGCCGCGTCGTCGTCATCGTCGCCGCAGGCCGTGAGGCCCACGGCGCCGAGCGTGGCGACAAGGAGGAGCGGGAGCGCGATCCGTAGCCGGTGAAACATGGTTGGCTTCCTTTCGATGTCTGAGAGGACTACTCGTCGTTCTGGCGGATGTAGAGCCAGGGCGAAGCGAGCCGTGCCGCGAGTTGGACGGCGGCGAACAGCGCGATGCTGATCAGCGCGACGATAATCACGGCGACGAAGACCCGGTCGACGCGGAACGAGGCTTGGGCGCGGGTGATGAAGATCCCGAGCCCCGAACTCGCGCCGACCCATTCGCCAATGACCGCGCCCAAGACCGCATAGGCGGAAGCGATCTTGAGGCCGCCGAAGAAGGCCGGGACGGCGGCGGGGATGCGGACGTAACGCAGGGTCGCCCACGTCCGGCCGCCCATCCCGCGGACGAGGTCGATCATCTCGCGGTCAGCGCCGAGCAGGCCTTCGGAAGTGCTGATGCAGATGGGGAAGACCCCGATGAGGGCGACGATCACGATTTTCGGGGCCATCCCGAAGCCCAGCCAGACGATCAAGAGCGGCGCCATCACGACCAGCGGGATGTTTTGCGATAGCACGAGCACCGGGTAGAGGATGCGCCGCAGCAGCGGCGAAACGGCGATGGCGGCGGCGAGGAGAATCCCCGCGCCAGCCGCGATGGCGAGCCCGAGCATCGCCTCGCTCATCGTGGTCACGATGTGGTCCGGGAGCGTGCCGCGCGTTTGCAGGAACGCGTCCCAGATGCGGGTCGGCGCCGGGAGGATGTAGGGCTGGGTGCCGTTGAGCCGGACCCAGAGTTCCCAGAGGCCCACGAGCGTGGCAAGCAGCAGCCCAGCCGGCGTGAGTTCGCGCGCCGAACGAAGGGCCCAATGGGCGGCCTGCGCGCTCGTCCCACGCACTTAGCGAAACTTCCCCGTGAGGCTCGAAATCGTCGGTTGGTCGCCCGCTTGACGAGTCTGTTCGACCTTGAGCACGGTGACGAGGCCACGAGCGCCGGAAGCGAGGCAGGCCTCGTGGGCCGCGCGCGCGACGCGCCAGACGGCGTCGGCGTCGCCTTCGATGGTGGTGCCGAGCGCGCCGACCTCGTAGTGCAGCCCGCAGGCTTGGATGACCCCAATCGCGGCTTCAATGTGGCGGAACGGGCTCTCGGCGTCGCCCGCGGGGCTGGGAAGGCATTGGATTTCGACGATCATAGACGGCCTGCTTTCGAGCATGCCGCCAAAGGAAACAGGAACGCTGGGGAATGATGGTTACTTCGCGGCGCGGGGCCGAGAGGTAACCCGTGGGGGCGCCCCGCTGAGGGCCGCTCTCACGCCGCATTCCCTACGCTCGCATTACCGAGGTCAGGTTCCTGGGGTGTTGTCCTTGCGGACTCTCAGCCTTCCGGCTCCCCCAGCGGCATGCCATTTGTCCAATAAACCGTACTCCGCCGTGCCCGCGTTCGCAATCGTCACCGGGTGGACCCCAGGGGCAGGCCTCCGCGCCCAACTGTCACCGGGCCGCTCCCCGCACCTATAACACGGGATACAGGGATTACGCCCAGATTGCGGTGAAATTACAGAGGACGCAAAGAGAGCGTTACACAACCCGCTGGCGGTATCAGATGCACTCCACGGACGCCCCCCCGCAGGATGCCCTCACCCTTCGTTCACACCTCGACGCGGCGCTCAGGCGGCCGGGACTCTGGGCCGTCGGCGCGTTTGGCCTCGGTTCCATCGCCGCGACGTTCACGCTAGGCGACGGGGCCGGCGCGACCGGATTCGCCTTCACCCTGCTGGCCGCGATGCTGCAAGCGCCCCCCGCCCGGGCGTTGCTCGATCGGCTCTTTGGGCCGTCCATCGTGGATGAGTCCGCGGATACGAGTTGGAAGATGACCATCCCGGATCAACGCAGGCTGACGATGGAACTGGATCGGCAACTCACGCGGTCACTCCGTTACGACGAAGACATGACGCTCGTGACTGTCTCGGTCGGCGACGGCGAACGTCTCAAGCTCGCTGCTGGCCTCAATGGTCTGGCGGCGGCGCACCGCCAGGTGGGCGAAACATTGGAACGCATGACTCGTACCTCAGACTTCATCGGGCGCTTGGACGATGGCCGATACGGTGTCATCCTCACGCACTGCACGGAACTCCGCGCTCAGCGGTACGTGAGCCGCCTCCAGGAAGCGATTAAAGGCACCACGCTCATCGTCAATGGCCGGAGCCAACCACTGCAAATCGCCTTGGATGTGCGCTGCTTCCAGGCCGACCCCCGCCGCCAGCGCGACGCCGCAAGCCTGATGGCGGCGGCGCTCGCCGTGCCGCAGGCCCCGCCGACCGAGCGGACGCCGCTCGAATCCGACGGCGCGAAGCTGCGCCAGATCCTGTTCGCCGAGAGCGCCCAGGCCAGCACTGCCAGGGGCTCGCGGTAACGCGGCCCAGCCAGTTCGAGAGGGGACCGACGACGCCGGCGAGTAACTCACTCGCGGGCGTCGTCTTCGTTC
>CAMAUF010000084.1 GCA_945861295.1 bacterium
CAAGGCAGCGGAGGCCGAGGGCTTCGACCGCTGGCGCCAGCTCCCGGTCTTGCTCGTCGATCACCATGACATCGATGAACTCGCGGTAGATGCGCGCGACGCCGAGGGCGGAAACTTCATGCCCGAGCGAGGCGAGCATTTTACCAGCCGGGCCCTTCACAACCTCCCCCGCGATAATCGGGCTGATAGCCACGCGCTTCGCCTTCGTCGCGCCCAACGCCTCGCGGATTCCCGGCACGGCGAGGATCGGGCCGATGCTGACGAACGGGTTGCTGGGCGCGATGAAGATGGCATCGGCTGAAGTGATCGCGTCGAGCACGCCTGGGGCGGGGCGGGACTCTTCGGCGCCGACGAACCGCACGCCACGCACTTCGACCTCGGTCCGCATCTTCACCATGTAATCCTGGAAGGGGATTTCCCCGTCTGGCCCATCGATCGCGGTGCGGACCGGCTGGTTCGACATCGGCAAGATGCGGACGCGCAGTCCCCACGCCTTCGTCAGGTCGGCGACGACCTGGTGCATCGGCTTGCCCTGGCGCAAGAGGGTCGTGCGGTGGAGGCACATGGCGAGGTCGCGGTCGCCGAGGTTGAACCATTTCTCGTAGCCAAAACGCTGGAGCTGCTCGACGACGGAGAAGGTGTCGCCGGTCAGGCCCCAGCCGGTGACTGGGTTGACCGCGCCCGCGAGTGCGTAGATCACGATGTCGACATCGGGGGAGACATGGACGCCAAACATCTCGACGTCATCGCCGGTGTTGGAGAGGACCGTGATTTGGAACGGGTCCACGGCCCGGACCAAGCCTTGAAGGAAGCGCGAGGCGCCGACGCCGCCAGCTAGCACGGTGTACATGTGGCGGATTGTAAACCCACGCCGCACTAGCTGTCTGGCGCTCGCTTTGCGACCAAGGCCGACCCTTTCGCCAGCCTCAGGCGTGGCGAAAAGAGGAGGGGGTCACGGCCCTCAACGGCCGCCACGTTGAGGGCCGGCTCGGGCGGACGTGCGGTGCGGACCTCCATCGCGACGAGTAGGGCCAGGTAGACCCAGAGGTAGGGTTCGTCGAGCAGGCGCCCTTCGGATTGGCTCTGAAGCACTATCCCGAAAAGGGTGACGCCGAGCCAGCCGGTCAGCAGCACGTCTGACGGTTCACGCGCCCGGATGGTGCGGGCATAGGTCCGGGTCGCGACGACGGCGATGCGCAGGCCAGCGAATCCAAACGTCAGCACGCCGAGCAATCCCAACTCCGCCAGTATGGACACGAGCGATGTATGGGAGAGCGTCGTGCGCGCCCAGACCGGGAGGATGTCGATGTAGGTCGTCGTTAAGGCGCGTTCAAAGCCGCCCGAACCAACGCCGTGGATGGGATTGTCCAGAAACATCTGCCAGCCCGCTTTGATCAGGAACTCGCGCAGCCCGAGGACGGACTCGCGGTCCGTCACCGAGCGGACGCGGTCGGCCTGCGTGCCGCCCTGCGCGAGGAGCAGGACCAGGAGCATGAGGATGACGCCGCCGCCGCCGCCCAGGATTCTCGCCTTCGTGTACCTGGCGATGGGCGCAATCAGGATGACCAGGGCGGTGGCCAACATCAGCAGCAACCAGCCCGACCGCGACGCCGTCATCGCGATGCCCATCCCGCCGATGACGAAGGCCGGGATGGCGCCGTACAGCGTCAGCCGGCGCGGCCCATGCGCGAGGATGAGTCCGGCCGCCAGGGACATCCCGATGGCGAGGTGGCGCGCCAGGATGTTCGGGTCCCCGAAGGTCCCGTTCGAACGGTAGCTCGTGCTGTCGGATTGGATCAGAATGCCGCGCCATTGGAAGACGCCGCCCAGGCGTTGGCCCAGCGCCAGCAGCCCGAGCCAAATCGCGGTCGCCAGGACGGCGATGACGATGCGCTCGAAGTCCTTGCGGTCTTCGATGAACGAGGGCGCGATGAACATGAACGCGACGTAGAGCGGGGCAATCAGCACCAAGTTCGGTGGCTTGGGGGAATCGGCCCAAAGCAGGCCCAACCACAGGAGGGCGAGGACCGCCAGGATTGGGATGACCAACGACGAGGCGGGCAACAGGCTCCGGAGGTTGTGGCGGGCGCGGATGACGCCGAGGACGACAGTCGCCGCCATGGCCGCCTTTCCCGGGTTGAACATCGTCCGCAGGATGCCACCGAACCCACCCCGCCCGAGGTCGTCTTCCAGGATCGCCGAGAAGTACTCCACGGGGAGCAGCACAATGACCGCGGGGACCAGCAGCTTGGGTCGCCTCAGCAGGCTGAACAGCCCCACGAACACAGCCGCGAGGGCGAGAGGGGCGAGGTCGTGGCTCAATGGCGAGATCCTTCCCCGAAGCTGGCTTTGACCAGCGGCGCCCGTCGCTCCTACGATACGGTTCGATGCCCGGCGGAACCAGCGGCCTGGCCAGGGATTTTTCCCTCTTCCGTCGGCGGGGATGGCTCTTCATCCCAGCGGCCATCCTTGGCGTGCTCAGCAGTCTGCTGTTTAGCGACGTGGCCGGGGATTCCAACGCCGTGGCAACGATGGAACTCGACACGGTGATTCAGGATATCGTCCTCGGAGGCGACCGCGGCCTCCGTATCTTCGAAGCCCAATCGATGACCGGCGACCCCGCCTTCATCGAGAAGGTCAAGGCGAAGATCGGTGACGCCAGCTTCGATTATGCGCGCTTCGCGATTTCGCTCGCCCCGATCTCGATCGCCGACGGCGTCTCCCGCGGCATTCTGTCTGTTTCCGTACAGGACCCGGACAAGCTCGCGGCCGAGCGGTACCGGCAGGCGTTCGTCGAGGTCTTCACCGAGGAATACACCCAGCGCGACGGGCTCTGGCGCACCCGCTTCCTCAACTCCAAGCGGGACGTGATCGAATCGGCCGACGCCGCCTACGAGAAAGCGTATGCCGCGTATGTGCCGGCGGCGACCGCCAAGGGCCTTTCGCCCGACGAAATCATCCGTTCCGCCTTCGTCGCCGGCTCGCTCACAGAGCGGTACAACCAAGAGCAGGCCCCGCTCGAAACCGAACTGCTTGCGATCGAGGCGGCCCTTCGGGACCCAGCGGCCGCCGCCAGCGGCATCCAAGCGTCCGCGATCCTCGGCGTCACCGTCCCAGACGGTCAAGCCGAAAGCGCGTTGCGCCACCGCCGTCTCATCCTTCAGTCGACGATTCGAGGGATCAAGGCACTGCGCGACCCACTTTCGGACGGGGCACTCGGCCCCGAAATTGGCGGGATGGCGACAAACCTCCGTGCCCTCGGGGACATCCGCCGCGAAAGCTACATCCGGTACAACAACGCGGTGGTCGCCATCACCAGCGCCAAGAGCACGATCGCGACCAGTTACTCGTTCTCGGGCGGTGTGTCGGGGACGACGCGGGGGCGCATCGCGGTCGGCCTCGCGGTCACCCTCGTGCTCGGCGTCCTCGCTGTCTACGGCGTCGAGTGGTTCTCGCAGGTCCGCGCCGGCAGCCTGCCGGGAGGCGACGATGATCGCTCGCAGTAAGTCCCCAATCGGGACTGGGCACTCGCTTCTTGGGGCTGGTCTGCATGCACATCGCTGAGATCAACGACATCGCCTCGGTCGCAAGCGACCTCGGCCGCGCCCTTCGGGCACGCGGGCACCGCGTGACGGTGATCCGGCCGCGGCTCGTCGGCGGGAGCCTGCCCTGGACGATCAAACCGGTGGTGGGGCCGATCCGGGCGATCGAGTGGGCCGATATTATTCAACGGCTGCGCCGGGATAAACCGGACATCCTTCATATTCACTACGCCTACCTCGGGATGCTTGGCGTGCTCGGCCGCTTCCCCTACATCCTCCACTGCCACGGGAGCGACGTCCGCGAGATGACGCCGTTCACGAAACCGCTGGTCGAACGAGCGCTCGCGGGCGCACTGCGTGTGTATTACGCCACGCCCGACCTTGAGCCGTACGTCAAAGCCCGGCGTCCCGACGCGACCTTCCTCCCGAACCCGGTCAATGCCGAGGCGTTCGCACCGGTCCGGGCGTCATCGGAGGCGAAGGGCGTCTATATCTGCTGCTCGCTGACCGACATCAAAGGTGGGCGGCGGCTCTACCGGGCTTGCGAGATCCTCGCCAAGTCCCGGCCCGACATCCGGATCACCGCTCTCGGGCGCGGCGATTACGCTTCGGCCTTCGCGAAGCTCCCGAACGTGCGCCTGATCCCCTTCCAGCTCCGCTCAGCGCTCCCTGCCCTGATCAACGAGCACGCCGTCATCGTCGGTCAGATGTTCCTCGGGGCGCTGGGCATGGCCGAACTCGAGGCGATGGCCTGCGCCCGGCCTCTCGTTGCCTGGTACCGGAACACGGACGCCTATCCTGCGCCGCCGCCGTTGTGGCGCGCTGTGGACGGCGTTGATATCGCCAACGCTATCACACGCCTGAACGACGACCCGGCCAGCCGCGACCAGCTGGGCGCAGACGCCCGCACCTGGGTGCAAAAACAACACGGCATGGACGCGGCCGCCGAACGCGTCGAGGCTGCGGGGATTGCGGCACTCGCGGAATGGCGCGCCCGGCCCGCGAGGGAAGCATCGTGAACGGTCCGGCGCGGCCCTTGGCGGCCGCAAGCCTCAGCATCCCCGACCGCCCTCTCGTCTCGATCGTCATCCCCTGCCTGAACGAAGAGCGGTACATTGTCGCCCTCCTTGAGACGCTCGCGGCGCAGGACTACGGCGCGGACGCCATTGAGGTCCTCGTCTCGGACGGCGGTTCGACCGACCGCACCCGCGACCTGGTCGCGTCATTCGCGGCCCCGTTTCGCCGGCTCGCCGTCGTCGAAAACCCGCGCCGGATCACCGTCGCCGGCCTCAACGAAGGGATGGCGGCGGCGAGGGGAGACTGCTGGATCATCATTGGTGCGCACAGCGCGGTGCGGCCGGACTTCGTGCGCGCTTCCGTCGAAGGTCTGCGGCGGACCGGCGCGGCCTGCGTGGGCGGGGCGATCGAGACGATCGGCGAGGGCGTGCGCGGCAAAGCCATCGCCGCCGCCATGTCGTCGCCGTTCGGCGTGGGGAACGCGCGCTTCCGCTACTCGTCGGTGGAGGGCGAAGTCGATACCGTCCCGTTCGGCTGCTACCACCGGGCCGTCTGGGAGATCGTCGGCCGCTTCGATGAAACCGTCGATGGCGCCGATGAGGACAGCTACAACCAGCGCCTGATCGACGCGGGCGGCCGGATCGTCCTCATCCCCGAAATCCGGAGCACGTACTACCCCCGGCGGACGTTCCTGGCGCTGGCGAGGCAGTACTGGGAGTATGGCGCGGCCAAGGGCACGCTCTTGGGCCGTGGCCGCCGGTTGCGGCCGCGCCACTTCGCGCCCGCCGCGATGGTCGCTGGCGCGCCAGCCCTGTTCGCGCTCGGCACGATCTTCCCTTCGGCCAAGCGGCTGCTGCGCGGCCTCGCGCTCGCGTACATCGTCGGCGGGCTCTTCGGCGCCCGCCGCGCGGCGAAAAAGAGCGACGCGTCCGTGCCGTTGACGTTCGCCGCCATGGCCACGATGCACGTCAGTTATGGCGCTGGCTTCATCGCTGGCGCCTGCCGCGAGCGCCGCAACGGCCACCGCGGACGCTGACGGAGACGACGGATGGCGATCAGCACCGAGGACCCAAGCGTCCGTCCGCCCGTCGCCGTCGGCTGCCTCTCCATGGCGGCTGTCGTGGTCGCGCTGATCGCCATCGCGGTCTTCGCGGTCACCTACCTCGAGTCTGGCTCCGAAGATGGCAAGGTGCGCCTCGAACTGGCGGCGAGCTATGGGCCAGGCACCTTCGTCTCCGTGCCAGCACACCACCTCTACCTGATCACGCTCGCGGACCGGCGATTTGTCGCGCTTGCGGACCTCGATGCAGCCAACCGCGCCGCGCGCGGGCAGCGTTGCCGTGTCACGCCGCTCGAACCGGGCCCCGCGCTGACGGAAGCCGTGGCGAAGCATGCGACGCGGCTGAGCCCACAGGCAGCCGGGGTAGCGTTGTTCTTCCAGGAAACGTGCAACGGCGCGACCTACGACGCCGTTGGCATACGCCTCGACCGCGATGGCCGCAACCTCGACCGCCACGCCGTCGAGATCGATGCCGAGGGCCGCGTCGTGGTCGATGTGGCGAAGCGCCTATGCACAGCGCGCGAGGGCCCGGAGACCGCGGTCACGGTCGCCTGCTGACAGGCCGCGGAGGCGCCCGGCCGGTCAAGAAGAAGTGTAGGATCAGGGCATGGGACTCGTGTACGCACAGATCGAAGTCATTAACGGCGACGATCTTTCAGACTAGTCGCGGGCGCGGTCGAACAGGGCAGACAGGTCGATAGCTAAGTTCGTGAGGACGGGTCGCGCGTCGAGGATCGCGGGCGCGCGCAGTTCGGCCGGCGCGGCGCCACGCTGGTACACCGTGATCGCCTCCCGCTTGGGGTCGACGACCCAGATCAGTTCGACGCCAGCGCGAAGATAGAAGTTCACCTTGTCGACGACGTTTCCGGCCTCATCCGTCGGCGAAAGGACTTCGATGGCGAGGTCGGGCGCGACTTCAACCGGTCGCTCGCGCTGACCCTTCGGGAAGCGGCTGAGGCGGGTGACCGAGACATCGGGCAAGTACGAACGCTCTTCATGCGCGTCGGCGTGGCGCAGTTCAGTGTCGACCCGGGCTTCGCCAGTTTCACGCAGGTAGATTCCGAGTTCGACGATCAACTCTCGGACTAAGGCGCTGTGGGGGGGCGTGACCGTCGCTTTCTCGACAATCTGGCCGCGGACGAACTCGCGATACGGTTTCGTCTCCGGCATCGCCAGGAATTCGTCGAGGGTGAGCCGGGCGGCCGGTGTGGTCATCCTGGGTAGCCTAGCGCGACGGCCGCGCCAGAGCGACAAGTGCCCTACCGGCCGCGTAGAATGAACCCCCATGAGTGAGAACATTGGCCCACGCCTCCGCCTCGCGCGCGATGACGAACTCCCCGAGCACATGCGCTCGCGCACCGACCTCGTCACGCGCGTTTTCGGTCACAACCATCGGCTGCTCCAAAAGTGGTACGAGTGGTACGGGCCCGTGATCAGGGACGGCTCGGTGCCCGCGCGGCTCAAGGAGATCGTGCGCCTGCGGGTGGCACAACTGAATTCATGCGACTTCTGACAAGCCGCGCGCATACCCCTGTCGTCGACAGGGGACAGGCTCGAAGAGACGACTGTCGCGAAGATCCGCGATTGGGGCGAAAGCGACCTCAGCGACGCCGAGAAGGCCGCGCTGCACTACGCCGAGCGCCTCTTCATCGACCACGCCAACATCGACCAGGACCTGTTCGATGAACTGCTGCTGTACTACACGGAGGAGCAGATCCTCGAAATCGGCTGGGCGATGGTGAGCTATCTCGGCTTCGGGCGGTTGATCCACAGCTTCGGGCTGCGGCCCGATTAAAGCTCGCGCTCAGGCGACGGGGGCGAGTTCGACGGATCCGTCGTCGTCAGGGGTCCTTGGCTCTTCAACGTCCATGAGGATCCGGACGCCGGACGCCTCCGCCAATTCCATAGCGGAGAAGTGCACGCCCTGTCCACCGACAGCCGCGATCGTCTCGAGGCCGCACCGGCGCAAGAGGGCCGCCCGCGCGGCTGCCCGGCGCACATCAGAGATGGCCACGGTTTTCGAAATCTCGAGAGCAACGTAGACCTGGGGCACGTCTGGGCCGCGGCCAAGCCGGCCGAAAAAGAGGGCGTCCAGCGCCTTGAGGCTCGTCCACTCCTGGGGGCTGATGAGGCCATCGTCGCGCGCGTCGAGGACGGCCTCGAGGTCGCCCATGTGGAGCCTCACCGGCTTCCGGATGATGTCGGTGACCCGGTTTTCG
>CAMAUF010000085.1 GCA_945861295.1 bacterium
TCTTGTCCGGGTCCCACCAATTGAGGATGGCGACGCCGTGCAGCCGATCCGGCTGAGCCGAGGCGAATTCGGCCAGCGCCTGGTTGTAGGCGCGGGCCATCCACTCCTTCTCTTCGAGGTTTTCGACGAAGAGCAGCGTGAAGAACTTCTGCGGGAAGAGGATCTCTTTGTCGACGCCTTCCGTGTCGAGATCCTTCATCCGGATCTCGACGTCGCGGAAGCCGGGGACACACTCGAAGGAGCACGAAGCGGGCGCGCTGCCAGCCGGGAGCAGCCGCTTGCCGCCGAGTTCGACCTCCCAGCCACCATTTTCGAAGAAGACGCGCGGCGCGCGATCCTTGAGGTGCGCCGGGAAGCGGTCCACCCAGATGTCGCCTTCGAGCCAGTGACTATCGGCGGAAACGACCAGCGTCCCGGCCGGCGCCCGCCACGGGCCCGCTTCAGGCACGCGGGCGCGGGCATCGCCGATGCCGCGCATCAACGGGATTTCGAGGACTTCGCTGCGTGCGGCCATGGTGGGCGCCTCCTTGCGGTCGAACCCTGGGCAGCGATCGTTCCGCTGCACCTTGCTTCTACCGCCGTCGCTCCACGGCGTCAAGTATTTCGCTTGAAGCGAACGAGTTGCCCGACGCGCACGATGCCTTCGTCGCTCCGCTTGCCTGTGCCGTTGGCACTGATCAGCGACACGCGCTTGCCCCGCCTTGCCTCCGTGACGCCTACCTGCGACGCTAGCGCGTCATGCACGCAACCGCCGTCACCGTCCGCGTCCCCGCCACCAGCGCGAACCTCGGCTGCGGCTTCGATTGCCTCGGCCTCGCCCTGGACCTCTTCGCCTCGGTCACGGTTACCTTCTCCGATGGCGAGCACTCGCCGCTGGACGACGTCGGCGAACGCATGGTGATCACGGCCGCCCGCCAGGCCTATGCGTTGATGGGGAAGGCGCCGCCGGCCGGCATCCGCGCCCGCTATGGCGTGGCGATCCCGCTGGGGCGAGGATTGGGCGCGAGCGCCGTCGCCCGCGTCGCCGGCGTGCTGGCCGCCAACGAACTCGAAGGCGGACCCTTGAGTGCGGAGGCCTGCCTGACGGTCGCCTCGGAGTTGGAAGGCCACGGAGACAACGCCTGCCCCGCCTTGTATGGCGGCATGCAGGTTTGCGTCCACGCGGGCTCGCGCTTCCTCAACGCGCCCTGCTCCTACCCGAAAGGGCTCGCGCTGGCGATCCTGATCCCGGAGCACGCGATGCCGACCAAGGAAGCGCGCAAGGCCCTCCCCGACGGCTACTCGCGCGCCGACGCCGTCCACAACGTCGGGCGTGCCGCGCTGTTCGTGGCCGCGATGGCGAATGGCCGCCTGGACCTGTTGGACGAGGCGACCAACGATGTCATCCACCAGCACCAACGGGCTTCGATGTTTCCGCCGATGTTCGACATTTTCACCGCGGCCAAGGGCGCGGGCGCGCACGCCGCCTGGCTCAGCGGCGCCGGCAGCAGCGTCGCCGCCATCGCCCCCGAAGACGGCGTCCGGCCAGTCGCCGCCGCCATGCTGGCGGGACTACAAGCCCAGGGGTACGAAGGTCGCTCGCTGGTCACGCGGATCAGCCCAGCCGGCGCGACCGTCGCCAAGATCGAACTGGTCGACGAGCCAAGATGAACGTCCGTCCAGCGGTCGAAACGGACCTGCCGACGATCATCGAACTGATCGGCGCGCTCGCGGAGTATGAGCGCGAGCCTCAGGCCGTCACGCTCGACCCGGACGAGCTGCGCGCTCACCTCTTTGGGCCTCGCCCGTTCGCGGAGGTGCTTATCGCCGAAGGCGACGGCGGGGCCAGCGTTGGCTTCGCGCTCTTCTTCCACAACTTCAGCACCTGGAAGGGAAAGCCAGGTATTTGGCTCGAGGACTTGTTCGTGCGACCGGGCAATCGCGGCCAGGGCTTCGGCAAGGCGCTGCTGGCCGCGGTCGCCGCCATCGCGGTCACGCGTGGCTGTGCCCGGTACGAGTGGTCGGTACTGGACTGGAACGCGCCCTCGATCGCCTTCTATCGCAGGCTCGGCGCGCAACCGTTGGACGAATGGACGACCTATCGAGTGACCGGGCCGGCCCTGACGGCGTTGGCCGCGCTCGGACGGTAGGGCTGTCCCTTTCCTGCGCCTTTTCGCACGGGCCGCTGGGGTGGCCGGGAAGGCTACCCTAGATCGTTTCGGGTGGTATCCTCGGAAGTGAGTAGATGCGCCTCCGCGCCACGGTGCGGTGAGCCCACGATCCCCGTCACTCTCGAGGAAACACCGCCCATGTCGAACCGCCAGGCCCGCCGCGAGCAGTCTCGCGCGTCCCGCAATCTCCGTACCAACCAACGCCCGCGTACGCCTTCTGGGCGCCCCGGCAGTCCCCTCCCTCCCCGCCGAGGCGGCGATTCGATGCTGAGCTGGGCCTCGAAGCCGTTCACCTGGGTGGTCGGCGCGGTTGTGCTCGCCGCCGTGGTTGCACTCAGCCTCGTCATCGTGCTCGACGAGGGAGGTGGCGGGACCACGACGGACCGGCTCGTCACGAACCTCGAGGACCTCAAGAAGGACTTCCCGTACGAGTTGGCCAAGGGAAACAAGGTGGGCAGGGATGATGCCCCGATCCGCCTGACCGCCTTCGAGGACTTCCAGTGCCCCTTCTGCCTCCAATACACCGCGGAGCAGGAAGGGTTGATCATTGAGGAGTATGTCAAGACCGGGAAAGTCCAGATCATCTATGAGAACCTGCCGGCGCTCGGCACGGAATCCGCCCGCGCCGCCCGCGCAGGCGAATGCGCCGCGGAACAGGATAAGTTCTGGCAGCTGCACAACCGGCTCTTCCTCGAGCAGGCGAAGGCGGGCCAGCGCACCAACGAAAAGCTCAACGTCGGCCGCTTCAGCGACGACAACCTGAAGAAGTACGCCAAAGAGGCCGGCGTCGACCCGGTCACCTTCGAGGTCTGCTTCGAAGGCGAAACATCCTTGCGCGCCGTCCAGAGCGACCAGCAACGCGCGACCTCGTTTGGCATCCGGGCGACGCCGGGTTTCCTGATCAACGATGTCCCCTTCGGCAGCGGCGCACCGAGCACGGCTGAAGCCTGGCGCCAGATCCTTGACGATGTGATCAAGAACCCGCCGGGCTCTTCGACCACCACCGCCACCGCCACGGGGGACGCGACAGCGACGGCGACAGCAAGCGCCGCCGCCACGCCCACGCCAACGAGGGCTCCGTGAGTTCCCCAGGGAGTAGCCAGCGGTCGCTTCCCGGCGTGCTCCTCGGACCGCTGGGCTTGGCTGGCTTGCTCCTCGTCGTCTCGCTCGTCCTGGCCGTCCTCTACGTATCGAAAGACGGCGGCGGGACGGAGATCGTGCACGAAATCGTCGCCTGCGACCCAGGCAAGGACCCGAACTGCAAGGCACGCTTCCCGATCCACGAACACGCGAATCTCGCCCTGTATGTGCGCGGAGAGCGCTTCGACTTCGATAAGCCGGAGTTTGTCTCGACCGAGGACCGCGAAATCGGCTCGCTGGCCCACATCCATGAGCCGCGTCACGGCGTCGTCCATGTCCACATGAGCGGCACGACCTGGGACGAGTTCTTCCGCGGGCTCGGCTTCGACTTGCTGGACCCGACGCTCGTCGCCGGCACCAGCGACGCCCAGGCCTGCCTGACCCTCCCGGGCGGCGAGCGCCTCTGCGGGGCCGGCGCCGAAAAGCTGCGATTCATGGTCAACGGCGTCCGCGTCGACGGCGTTTCGGGCATGAGGATCTCCGACCTCGACCGCGTGCTCATCGCCTACGGGGCCGAATCGGACGCCCAACTCCTCGCCCTGTACACCCAAGTGGGCGATGACGCCTGCATCCCATCGCAGTTTTGCCTGGCGCGCGTCGGCCCCGACGAGGCAGCCGAGCCGTGTGCGGGCCGCGTTGCAGGGTGCGTGAAGTAGGCCAAACCGTACGCTTGTGCGATGGACTCGCCCGCCCTCGCGCGCTTGGTCGGTCGCACGCCGCTGGTCGAGCTGCGGTCCTTGTCGCCGGAGCCCGGCGTTCGGCTCTTCGCCAAGATCGAGGGTCAGAACCCGACGGGCAGCATCAAGGATCGGGTGGTTTGGCGGATCCTGACGCGCGCGCGTGAATCGGGCGCGTTGGCGCCGGGACAGCGCATCGTCGAAGCTTCGACCGGCAACACCGGCGTCGCCCTCGCCATGCTCGGCGGGTTGCTCGGCCACGCCGTCGATGTCTGCGTGCCGGAAAGCGTCTACCCGGAGATCGAGCAGCTCCTGCGGGCGTACGGCGCCAATATCATCCGGGTGCCGCGCCAAGCCGGGATCAAGAGCGCCGTCGAAGTGGCGCAGCGCATGGCCCTGGAGGAAGGCTCGTTCCTACTCAACCAGTTTGGCAACGCAGAGAACGCGGCCGCCCATTACGAGGGCACCGGCGCCGAAATCGTGGCGGACCTTGACCAAGTAGACGTGTTCGTCGCCGGCATGGGCACCGGCGGGACGATCACCGGGGCCGGCCGTCGCCTCAAGGAAGCGTACCCCGGTTGCAAGGTCTTTGGCGTCGAACCGCGCCTCGGCGTCCATGTCCAAGGATTGAAGTCGCTCGACGACGGCTTCATCCCGCCGGTGCTCGACGAAAGCGTGCTCGATGGCAAGATCATTGTCGGCAACCGGCACGCCTTTTCGCACGCGCGCCGGGCGATGCTGGCGGAGGGCATCTTCGGCGGGATCAGCAGCGGCGCTGTGCTCCACGCGGCCATGCGCATCGCGGGGCGGCTCAAACGCGGCAACGTCGTCATGATCTTCGCCGATGCCGGCTGGAAATACCTCGGCACGGACCTCTGGTCGGCCGATGACGACCCGGAGATCGAGGCGCACGAGGACCCGCTGGACGACATCTTGTGGTGGTGACGCCGGGAAGCTGAATGTTGCCGCCGTGATTGGGCCGGCTGGGCCTTATGCCGGCATTCGGGTTGGCATACGCTTGATGGGGACTACTTCCCCGGAGGACGCTAATGCCTGGACGCCCGCCGCTCGTCGGCCATTATGAACTGCTCGAGGACTTCGTGACGGAGGGCGCCAGCGTCCGCGTGATCGCGCTGGATATGCCCGGCGAAGCCGTTGGCCTCCACATCCACGAACACTCGGCCCAGATTTACCTCGCGCTCGAAGGCGAGGTGATTGTTCGCTGCGGCGACGTCGAGAAGCGCCTGCGGCCCTATGAGTCGCTCGCGGTCCCGCGCGGGGTCGCCCATGCGGTGCGCCCAGCCGGGGATGTCGCGGTGATCGCCAACATCTCGACGCCACCGCTCGACGCCGCCGATCAGGTTCCCGTCCTGGACGCCTGAAGACCGCGGGCCGCGCCGCCCGTTCATTCGGCTGGTTGCGCCGCCCCGGGCTTGATCGGCCGGACCCGGATCGGGGCGGGCGCCTGGGGCCCGCGTGTGCGGGCCAACACGAGGTAGGCCACAGCGCAGGCGACGATCAAGAGGGCTTCGGCGGCCGTCAGCGCGACCAGGATTAGGGTAGTTTCCTGCCAGAACTCCTCGGGAAACATCTGGATCAGCCGGTCGGTGCGAGGGTTCAGTTGCCAGAGGTCGTTCGAGAACACGACCTTATGGAACCGTTCCCACATCGCTTCGAAGCCGATAATCGCCAACACGCCGACCGCCCCGGCAAGGGCGGCCATGAGACCGATCCCGCAGATCGCTTCAACGGCGAGGCGGCGCAGCGAACGGGCGCGCGCCCAAAGGAAGACGCCAGCGATATACGCCAAGACGTAGGCCAACGATACCTCGTTGAGCCGGAAGACCGTCCGCATGAGCGACTTGACGTCCTTCATGTGTTCGACCTCGCGCTGGGAGAAAAGCGCCTCCTCTTCGCCGGCGCGGGTCACGCGGATGCGGAGCAGGTCGGCGTCGTCTTCGAAGTAATCGATGATCTCGGCGCCGGCGCGGTCGAGTTCGGCGAGGCTGAGGCCCGTCCGCTGGTCGGAATCAAACGTGCGGAAGCCCCGTTCATAGAGCCGTTGCTCGCCAGCGAGAAAGCGCACGTTCGCGGTAATCAGGAAGAGGGGGAGAGCCACGACGAAGCAGAGCGTGGCGATCCGTTGGATGAGTACCATTTCTTGAGGATACACTGGGCCGCCCGAACGCCGTCCGCGCCTGTTGACCGGGCCTTTGCTACGCTGCGGAGGCCCCGATTCCCAGACAACTCACTTCCGGAGAGCGCCCCTTGAGCGACGCCGTGACCATCCCCGCCCTCGATTACGTCTTCCACCCACGATCGATCGCGATCGCCGGAGTTTCGGCGAAGGAGGGCCCGGGCTTCGGCGGCGGCGGCTTCGTTAGCTCGCTCCAAGAAGTGGGCTTTCGCGGCCCGATCTTCCTCATCCACCCGAGCGCGCCCGCGATCCGCGGGCTCCGCTGCTACCCGAGCCTACTCGATATCCCCGACGAGGTCGACTACTGCATCTCGTCCGTCCCGGCGCGGTTCGTCCCCGAGCTGCTCGAAGCTTGCATCACGAAGGGCGTCAAAGTCCTCCATCTCTTCACGGCCGGCTTCACCGAAACCGGCGACGCCGAGCGCGCGAAGATGGAGCAGGCCGTCGTCGCGCGGGCGCGGGAGGCGGGCATCCGGCTGATCGGACCCAACTGCATGGGCCTGTATGTCCCGAATGGGCGCTTGGCGATGATGGGCGGGCAGCCGGCCGAAGCGGGCCCGGTCGGCATGATCTCGCAATCGGGCATGAACGCTGGGGAGTTCGTCCGCTATGCCCTGCCGCGCGGCATCCGTTGCTCGAAGGTGATCAGTTTTGGCAACGGGGCGGACCTCAAAGCCGCCGACTTCTTCGACTACCTCGCCGACGACCCGGAGACCGAGATCATCGCGGCCTACCTCGAAGGAATCCAGGATGGGCCGCGCCTGGCGCGCGCCATCCGGAAAGCCGGGGCCGTTAAGCCGACGGTGATCCTCAAGTCCGGCCGCACGGCCGAAGGCTCGCGCGCGGCGAATTCGCACACCGCCTCGCTGGCGGGTTCGCTCCAGATCTTCGACGCGCTTTGCCGCCAGGCCGGCGCGATCCGGGTCGAAAGCGTCGAGGAACTGGTCGACATGGCCGTCACGTTCCGCTTCGTCAAGCGTGTGGCCGGGCCGAACGTGTGCGTGGTCGGCGGTGGCGGCGGCGCCAGCGTGCTCGCGGCGGACGACCTCGGGGCCGCCGGTTTGAAGCTGCCGCCGATCCTGCCGGAGGCCGCGGCGAAGCTCGCCAAGGTGACCCAGGAGGCTGGCACGAGTATCCGGAACCCGATCGACACGATGTCAATGTGGCAGCCCGGCGGCTTCGAAGGCACCTTACGGCCGGTGTTGGAGTCGGAAAACGTCGACATGGTCCTCTATCACACGAGCTTCGGAATGGGGCCGGGCGCCCGATTCGGAAACGAACGCGACCGCAGCCGCGACAACGCGCTGGCGCTGGGCAAGCTGCAAGCTGAGTTCGGCAAGCCGATCGTGGTCGCGATCCGGCCCGCGACGACGGTCGAGGGATTCGCCTACTCCGAGGAGTTCCAGGAGTTTTGCTGGCGCAACGGCCTTGCGACGTACCCAAGCATCGCCCGCGCCGGGGCGAGCTTGGCGCGATTAGTGCGCTGGCAGGAGTCGCGCATCCCGGGCTAATCGTTGTGTCCCGGACTGCGCCCGGCGTATCGTTTGTGGCATGGAAACGCCCACGCTCATGACCCGTGCCGAAATCGAATCCGCCTACCCAGACGAATGGGTGGCCCTGGCCGATTGTGAACTCGACGAGTCCTACCTGGTCTCG
>CAMAUF010000086.1 GCA_945861295.1 bacterium
AGCCAAAGGTCGGACCGGGTGATGTGCCGTCCTGGGGCCTCCGGCTGCCGTCTTACGCGCGGCGACCGAAGTGCCTGGGCCAAAGTCACTCCTCGGTGCGAGTTTGGTGCGGGTCCCCGCTGGCAGCGGGTCGTCCCGCGGGACGTTTGATTCGATTAGGCCGTGCACCTGCACTCGATCTGGGCCCAGGGCTTACGCCACGTCACCCGGCTCGGATCCGGCGGACCTGCGGCACCCGAAGCATTCCGCTTATGGCTGCTTCCTTCCGGACCTGACCAGGTTCACGGCGCTTCGCCGCGCAGGACCAGATCGTCAACACCGCATGACGTGGTCAGTCCCCCAGGCCACAAACCTCATACAGGGATTCAACCCCGCTATAGCGGATTGCGGGCTACAGGGCACCGCTAGCTCCCCGTCTAGCACGGCCGCGCTTACCGTAGGACAGCTTTTGGAAGCAGGTCAAGTCTCGTTACGTCAAGTATGACGCCTTGGACTGGCCCGCGGCCGCCAAATCCCCGCATCAAGACCGAACTCCGACTTCTATGTCGAGCTGACCAAAACGGCCTCAGGGTCGCGCGGCCCCGTCCGGAGGGCGACCAAGAGGTCGTTCGCGAGCACTTTCTGGCCCGCGACGACCGGGACGGATTCGACGACGCCAGCCGCGGGCGAACGCAATTCGTTGTTCATCTTCATGGACTCGATGACCAGTAGGACCTCGCCTTGGGCCACCTCCTGGCCTTCGGCGACCCGCACTTCGACGACAGAGCCAGTCATCGGGGCCAGGATACGCACGGCGCCCTTCGCCCCGGAGCGTCCACGCGCGCGTTGGCCTTCCGGCCGCCACGGGCCGACGGTGCAGTCGAAAGCATGGCGACCGATCGTGACGAGCGCCCCGCCCCGGCGCCGTTCGAGGTAGAGCTCCGTGGGCCGGTTGTCGATCATGAGCTGGTAAAGCCCGGACTCGCCGACGCGATCAAGCTCGCAGAGGCGCCAGACCGGGTCGTCACCGCGGCGCACCTCGATGCGGTCCTCGTCGCGGCGGAGTTCGTAGGTCACGGGCACGTCTTCTCCGGCGATGCTGACTAAGTACTTCGCCACGGGCTGGCCCCCATCATCTGTGTCTTCCAGTTCGATCGGTCACGCGAGGCGCCGTTCGTGACGGACCGGCCGTCCTCGGGGGGGTCGCCGGCGGCGACGGTCAGCAGCGCCGCGATCTCGGCCACGAACCGTTGCTTTTCTTCGATCGCGGCGCCGTCGGAAACGACATGCCGGTCGAGGAAGCCCGTATCGATCTTGCCCTCGATGAAGTCCGGCATCTCCAAGATCTCTTGAAGATACGGGATATTCGTGGCGACCCCGACGACGCGGAACTCGGCAAGCGCGCGCCGCATGCGTGCTCTGGCGCCCTCTCGCGAGCGCCCCCAAGCCGTCACTTTCGCGAGCAACGAGTCGTAATAGGGCGTGACTTCGATGCCGTCGTAGAGCGCGCTTTCGACGCGGATCCCGGGCCCGGCAGGTTCGCGGGCGAGGACGACCTTGCCGACGGAGGGGAGAAAGCCGTTGAAGGGGTCCTCCGCCACGATCCGGCACTCGATCGCCCAGCCGCGTGTCAGCAGGTCGGTCTCGTCGTAGGGCAGCTCTTCGTGGGCGGCGACAAGGATCTGGTCCTTCACCAGGTCCGTGCCGGTGGTCAACTCCGTGACCGGGTGCTCGACTTGGAGGCGCGTGTTCATCTCGAGGAAGTAGTACTCGCCCGACTCGGTGAGCAAGAACTCCACGGTCCCGACATTATGGTAATTCGCCGCACGGGCGATGCGGACGGCGGCCCGGCTGAGACTTCGGCGCAGCTCTGGGTCCCGGTTGACCGCCGGGCTCGGGCACTCCTCGATCAGCTTCTGGTGGCGGCGCTGAATCGAGCATTCCCGCTCGCCGACGGCCACGATGTTGCCGAACTTGTCCCCGATGATCTGGATCTCGATGTGGCGGACGGGGGACAGATGCTTCTCGATGTAGATGGCGGGGTTGCCGAAGGCGTTCTGGGCCTCGTGCATCGCTTGTTCGGCGGCGGACTTGAACTCGCTGGCGTCACGGACGATGCGGATGCCGCGGCCGCCGCCGCCAGCCGCAGCCTTTACCATGACCGGGAAGCCGATCTGAGCCGCAACGATCACCGCGTCGTCGAGCGAATGCACCTCAGGGCTGCCTGGAACCACCGGCAGGCCGGCCTTGATCGCCATCTCGCGGGCCGCAATTTTGTCGCCGAGCTGCCGCATCGATTCGGGAGACGGGCCGATGAAGGTGAGGCCCGCTTTTTCGCAGGCTTCGGCGAAGTCGGCATTTTCGGCCAGGAATCCGTAGCCGGGGTGGATAGCGTCGGCCCCGCAGGCCTTGGCCACCGCGATGATCCGTTCGCCGTTGAGATAGCTCTGACGGGCCTCCGCCGGGCCGATGTGATGCGCCTCATCGGCATAACGGACGTGTTGGCTGAGCTTATCCACGTCCGAGTAGACGGCGACCGAGGCGATATCGAGGTCGCGGAGGGCACGGACAATCCGCAACGCAATCTCGCCACGGTTGGCAACGAGGACTTTCTTGAACATCTTCGGCCGCTTTCAGGAGTGGAAGCGAAGGATACCGCCGGGACACGGTGCGTGCGAACGTGCCGCACTGGGTCCTTCGCCGAGGACTCGGTTACGCTTGTGCTGTCATGGACGACCACGCTCTTCGCGTCCTGGAATTCGAGAAGGTCCTCGCGCTGCTCGCCGGAGAAGCGGCGTTCAGCCTTGGGCGTGAATTGGCCATGGCTGAACGCCCAGCGACGGAACTCGCCGCCGTCATCCGCCTCCAATCCGAGACGGCGGAAATCCGTTACCTCGATCAGCAAGGCATCGACATCCCCTTCGCGGGCGCGAAAGACGTGCGCGACCTCGTACGCGCCGCCGCGATCGGCCAGCTCCTCGGCCCGAACGACTTGGTCGATATCGCGGGGACGCTGAAGGCCGCGTGGCGCTTGCATCACGTGCTCGAGCGCCTCCGCGACCGCGTGCCGACGCTGGCCGGGATCGCCGACGGCGCCTGCGACTTTCGCCGATTCACCGACGCCATCGACGCCGCGATCACCCCGCGCGGCGAGGTGGCGGATTCTGCCAGCGACGCTTTGGCGGCCACACGGCGCGAGCTGCGGATCGCGCAGGAGCGGCTCGAATCCAGGGCCCAAGCCGCGCTGAGCGACGCCATCCGGCGCGGCATCATCCAAGATGCTTTGCTGACGGAGCGGAACGGCCGCAAGGTTATCCCGATCAAGGCCGACTTTCGCGGGGCAATCCCGGGCATCGTCCATGACGTCTCGTCCAGCGGGGCAACGATCTTCCTCGAACCGCTGGCCGTGGTTGAGGCGGGCAACCAGGTGCGTGAACTCCAGCTCGCGGAAGACCGCGAGGTCCGCCGGGTGCTGCAGAAGCTGACGGCCCTGGTCGGCGAGCGGGAGCACGAAGCGATGGCCTCCCTGATGGCGCTCGCCCGGTTGGACCTGGTTTCGGCCAAGGGCAAGCTCGCGCGAAAACTGAAGGCTGAACTGCCTCCACCGGGCGACGCCACGAGTTGGCTACGCGCCGCCGGGGAGACTTCGATCATCAAAGGGCGGCACCCGCTGCTGCGGGGCAAGGTCGTGCCGACCGATATTGCCGTCGGCGCGGCGACACGGGGCGTGCTGATTACCGGCCCAAACACGGGCGGCAAGACGGTCGCGCTCAAGACCTTGGGCCTTCTGACGCTGATGGCGCAGGCCGGCCTGCCCGTGCCGTGCGACGAACGGAGCAAGATCGCGATTTACCCGCGCATCTTCGCCGACATCGGTGACGAGCAGTCGATCGAGCAATCGCTTTCGACATTCTCGAGCCACATGCGGAACATCATCGCGATTCTGGCGAAGGCCGAGCCGGGGACGCTGGTGCTGCTCGACGAGCTCGGCGCGGGGACAGACCCAACCGAAGGCGCGGCCCTGGCCCGTGCGATCCTCGAAACGCTGCTCGAACGCGGCTGCACCATGGTGGCGACCACGCACCACGGGGAGCTCAAGGCCTTCGCCCACAGCGACCCACGCCTCAAGAACGCGAACGTCGAGTTCGACCTGGAAACGCTCAGCCCCACCTACCACCTCACCATCGGCCTGCCCGGGCAATCCAACGCGATCGCCATCGCCCAGCGTTTGGGACTGGGCGAAGAGGTGATCGTACGGGCACAAGAGCAGCTTCAGCCCGAACACTTCGAGATGGAGCGGCTCCTTTCGGAGATCCGCGACGAGCGCGTGGCCGCGGGACAGGCGCGGCAGGGGGACGAAACCGCACGAGTCGCCGCCGAGCGCTTGCGCGTGGATTTGGCCCTGCAAAAGGAACAAGTCGACCGTGAACGCGTCGAGATCCTGCAAGCGGCCCAGCGCGAAGCCGAGGACATACTGGCACGGTACCGGAGCGAGCTCGACCAGCTCCGCCGGCGTTCGCAAGCGAAGGATCAGGACCTGCGTGGCCCGGACGAGACCTTCAGGAAGCTGGATGAGGAACTCGGCAAGCTGGCCGCCAAAGCACGGCCACAGCGGCGGATGCCGGTCTACTCGGCCGCGCTCGGCCCAACCGCGACGCGGAGCCTCCAGCCGGGCGACGCCATCCACGTCCGCGATATCCCGCAGAAGGGCGTCGCGCTTTCGGGTATCGGCGACGATGGCCGCGTCGATGTCCAGTTCGGCTCGCTGCGGATGAAGGTGTCGATCGAACGGATCGATTCGGTCGATGCGCCGGACCGAATCATCCAAGTCAGCGTCCCAGTGCCGCGGTCGGGGACACCGATCGAGCTCGACCTGCGGGGCCAGCGCGCGGAGGAGGCGCTGGAAAAGTTCGAGACGTACCTCGATGACGCCTACCGCGCCGGCGTCCCGTTCGTCCGCATCATCCACGGCAAAGGGACGGGCGCGCTCCGTATCGCCATCCGCGACGCCCTACGCGGCCACCCGCTGGTCAAGAGCTATGAGGCGGGCAAGCTCGCCGAGGGCGGGGACGGCGTCACGGTGGCGGTATTGGCGGGGTAGGAGCCTGTCTGTTCAGAGCACCAGAGCACGGCCTACCACCTGGCTTGGCTCGCGGCGTTTCACCCTCTCCCCCGACCCTCTCCCACTGCGGTGGGCGAGGGAGCGGTTGCAGCCCGCGGTGGCAACGTTTGCGGGCACGCTCGAGCGATTCGGATTCACTGCACCTATGAGACCCGCCGCCAGCGCCGATCCCGTAGGATGGCGGCATGCCAGCCCGCCGGCCGCCGACGCAGCCACTCCAGGTCTCGCTCCTCCCGGATGACGCGCTCGACCTCAGCCGCGACGCGCCGCTTGCCGCCCGCATGCGGCCACGCCTGCTCGACGACGTCATCGGCCAGGACACCGCGATCGGCGCGGGCTCAATGCTGCGGACGGCGGTGGAGCGTGGCCGGCTGCCTTCGATCATCCTCTGGGGCCCGCCGGGGTGCGGCAAAACGACCTTGGCGCGCATCCTGGCGGGCCACGTCGAGGCGACCTTCGTACCGCTTTCGGCGGTTTCGTCGGGCGTGGCGGAGCTGCGCAAGGTCGTCGCGGAGTCGCAGACGCGCCGGCAGGCGGGCCGCCGCACGGTCGTGTTCATCGACGAAATCCACCGCTTCAACAAGGCACAGCAAGATGTCATCCTGCCCTATGCGGAGGACGGCACGATCACGCTGATCGGAGCGACGACGGAGAACCCTTCGTTCGAAGTGGTGGCGCCGCTGCTCAGCCGCGTCCGCGTCGTCCGGCTCGTGCCGCTGGATGGGCCGGCGATCGCGGCCATCGCCGCGCGCGGGCTTGAGGACCGCGAGCGCGGGCTCGGCGCCCTGGGGCTCACGCTCGACGCGGCCGCCGCCGAACTGCTCGTCCAGGGCGCGAACGGGGACGCCCGCGCGGCCCTTACGGCGCTCGAAATCGCGGCAGGGATGGCGGATTCGGCGGGCCGCACGGGCATCGAACCGGCCGATATCCGCGCCGCCCTGCAAGATCGGCGGCCATACTACGACAAGCAAGCGGATTACCACTACGACACCGTCTCCGCCTTCATCAAGTCGTTGCGTGGCAGCGACGCGGACGCCGCCCTCTACTGGCTCGCGCGCATGATCGAAGCCGGCGAAGACGCGCTGTTCATCGTCCGCCGGATGGTCATCCTCGCCTCAGAAGACGTCGGCCTCGCCGACCCAGCGGCGCTGCAGGTCGCGGTCTCCTGTCAACAAGCCGTGCACTTCGTCGGCATGCCGGAAGGGTTCTACGCGATGGCGGAGTGCGCGCTTTACCTGGCGCTGGCGCCGAAGAGCAACTCGGTCGGGTCCGCCTATGGTCGTGCCATGGAAGACGCGCGGCGCACCGGTCACGAACCCGTGCCGCTGGCCCTGAGGAACGCTGTGACGGGCCTGATGCGGCAGTTCGGCTACGGACAGGGGTACCGGTACGCGCACGACGAAGGCGAGCACGTCGCCCGCGGCATGCGGCACTTGCCCGAAACCGTGGGCGAGCCGGAGTATTACATCCCCGGGAACCTCGGCTTCGAACGGGAAGCCGCCGCTCGCTGGCAAGCGCGGCGCGAACTGCCGAGCCTGCCCCCAGAGCCACCTTTCGCCGAAGGACGCGCATGAAAATCCATTTCCTCTACTCCAAATCGACCGGCATCCAGAAGGACGCCGACGAAAACCTGAAGCAGGCCCTCGACGCGACCGGCATGACGGCGGAGGTCGTCTACGTCGAGGTCACCGACAGCGAAGACGCCAAGGCCAAAAAGTTCCTGGGCTCGCCGTCTATCCGCGTCAACGGCATCGACGTCGAATATGGCGAACGCGAGCCGGACGAGTACCAGGCGGGGACGCGCTACTACAACACGCCGGCAGGCTGGAAGCCGTTCCCGCACGCGCGGCTGATCGCGAACACGATGCTTGAGCAGCAGGCGCGCATCGAAGCGCAAAAGCCCTGACCAGAGCGGCTGGACTGAAGGAGCCCATGGCTGACCGCGACGACCTCCTGGCCGCCAATGACGCGTTCTACGCCGCCTTCAACACGAAGGATTACGAGGCGATGGATCGCGTCTGGGCCGAATCGGTGACCTGCATCTGCGTCCACCCCGGCTGGATGACGCTGGCGACGCGCGAGGCCGTGATGGCGAGCTGGGCGGCCATCCTTGGCAACCCAGGGCAAGGCAAGATCCTCCCCGGCGCGGCGATCGTCTCGATCGTGGGTGAGACGGGGATCGTGCATTGCCGCGAACTGGTCGCGGGCGCGGGGATCGTGGCGACGAACGTGTTTGTGCGGGAGGGCGGCGGCTGGCGGCTGGCGCTCCACCACGGCAGCGGCGTCGCGCGGATGGAGGGGTAGGTTGGCGCATGCCAGGGTAACGTTGACGCGCTGCTCCGCTGTCGCTGCTCCGCTTTCACCCCACTGCCGCGTCGTTTACCATACGGTAGGCTCGCCGGCCCGAGGCTCCTCGACACTACCCCGGCGGCCAGGAGACTCGGACATGGCAGACCTCATGGTGACCGCGGATCAGTTCGCGAAAGACTTGGCCGCCCAGAACATCGCCGGCCTGATGATGGCCTTCACGCCCAGCGGGATGATGAAGGCGATGGCCCTCCAGGGTCAGATGCAGGCGGCCGGCGCAGTGGGCCCGACCACGGGCTTCGACCTCAGCGCCCCAGCCGTCGAAGGCGAGATGACCATCATCGACATCACGATGAAGCG
>CAMAUF010000087.1 GCA_945861295.1 bacterium
AAGACGGCCCAGGGGGTTTGCAAGAGGATCAGGAGGTCGAGCGCCAACGTCCACTCTTGTGCGTAGTAGTTATCGAGGTCGATGCGTTGCGCGAGCGTGAGGTCGCTGCGCCCGCGGACTTGCCACAGTCCCGTGAGACCCGGGCGGACGAGAGTGAGCGGATGGCCGTCCTTGCCGCGTGTGCGAAATTCGGCCGGGGCCAGCGGGCGGGGCCCGACGACCGACATGTCCCCAATCAAGACATTCCAGAGTTGCGGGAGTTCGTCGATGCTCGTCTTGCGAAGGAATTGGCCCACGCGCGTAATTCTCGGGTCATATTGGAGCTTCCGCATGCGGTGATAGGCTTCGGCTTCGCCCGGGTTCGCCGCGAGGTAGGCCTCGAGGATGGCCGGATCCGACCGCATCGTGCGGAGCTTGAGGCAGCGAAACTGGACGCCCCGAAGCCCAATCCGGGCATCTCGATAGAACGGCGCCTGGCGCTCAATTGCCGCGACCGCGATGACGGCCAACACGATGATAGGGGAGGTCAGGACGAGGCCGAGCGTCGCCAAGATCAGGTCGCTCGCGCGCTTAAGGACGCGAGGCAGCAATCCGGCCCGGTCGAGGACTCGATCAGCGGCTTCCGAATGACGATTTAAGGCGGACTCTATACCAGAAGAAGAAGCCTCGACCGCTAAAGGCTCATGGCCGACGGTTGTGCTGGTGGTTGGCGGCCGACCGCTGGCCATTCTCATCCTGCACCTGCCGTCTCATCGGACGCGGTAACGTCCGGCGAGTCCCCGTTTAAGGGTTCCGAGACTCACGGTACGGATCCGGCCGTTGACGAGCAAGCCCAGAAGGGGTCGCTTTGGGGCCGAGAAATGTTAGGATGCGGGCCACAGCGAGACCGGAGGCCAATGGGTGACGTTACGAGAGTATTTTGGTGTGGCGCGGCGTTGGTCGTGGCTGGTGGTATCCGCGACGATCCTCGCTGGAGCCGTCGGGTTCGTGGTCTCGCAAGGACTAGCGAAAGAGTACGAAGGCCGCGCCGTCTTGGCCGTCAACGCCACGTCCGTCGGCGAAAGCCGGGAGTTCGCCAAGACGTACGTGGAATTGGTCACTTCCAACAAGAACTTGGAGCCGGCCGCCGCCCTGCTGGGTGGCGAATCGATCGCTTCGCTCCGGGAAAGCATTTCGGCGAGGCTCATCCCCGATACGCAACTCGTGGAAGTGACGGCGCGCGCCGGAGGCCCGCGGACGGCGGCGAATCGAGCGAACGCCGTCGCGGATGTCTTCCCGGGTTACGTGGCGGGCCAGGGCCTCGGGGCGACCGTCTCGGTTGCCGTGAGCGCCACACCGCCGGCATCGCCGGCTTCGCCGAACGAAGGTCTCAACACGGTCTTCGCCGCGATCCTCGGCTTTTTCGCCGCGGTGGCCGTCGTTGCGCTAGTCGAGTACCTGGACGACCGCGTCCTGTCGCGCGCGGATGTCGAGCGAGCCGGCCTGGGCATGCTTGGCGGTGTCCGGCACGTGGCCTCCAGCGAGGGAGATGGCGCCTCCGACTCGCCAGCAGTCCAACTCGACGCTGAAGGCGCGGCCGGTATGGCCGAGGCGTACCGCGCCGTCCAAGCCAACCTGGCGTTCAGGCTAGCGGGAAGCGAAGCCCGTGTCCTTTTGGTGACAAGCCCGGGACCGGCCCTGGGAGAGGGCAAGACAACCACGGCGGCCAATCTCGCGGTGGCCCTGAGTGAGACAGGCCGCAGCGTGCTCCTGATCGACGGCGACCTCCGCAATCCCGAGATCCACCGGTATTTCTCGCTCCCGAACAGTTCCGGACTGTCGTCGACCCTCCTCGTCGATGCGGATGCCCTCCAGGGCTTCGTCGTCCAAGCGGGCGAATCGCTCTGGGTCCTCCCCGGTGGGCCGGGCGGGGTCAACGGGGCCGAGATCCTGGGGTCGCGCAGGATGGACGGAGTAATCGCGGTCTTGGCGGCAGGCTTCGACACGGTCATCGTCGATTGCCCAGCGGTGCTCGGGTTCGCGGACGCAGCCCTCTGGGTACCGCGCGTCGACGGTATCGTCCTGGTCGCACGCGCGAATGTGACTCGCATCAGCGCGCTGCGCGAGGCCGCACGGGCGTTGGCGCCGGGTGGCAAGCCGGTGCTCGGGGTCGTGCTCAACGATCTCCCGGTGCGTCTGGCCCGCTGGCGGGCGCCGATGGCGGAGGCCCAGGCCGCGCCCGCTGCCCAAACCGAGCGAATTGGGGTATGATTGGCGAACCTAAGGCAAAGACGTGACTTGTCTGAGAGCATGGTCGATGTTTAGGATGGGCGTACAGTTGAAGGAGGCACTGCGATGAGGCTCATGCGGCTCTTTATCGTTTCAGTATTGGCAATCGGAGCGCTGGTCCCGTTGGGCCTGGCGTCGGCGCAGTATCCCCAACCCTTGGGCACGTGCATTCTCACGCCGCCCGCGACTGTACCGGCGAACGCGGTGGTCACTTTCGGCGTCACCACGCTGACCGACAAGGGCCAGCCCGCGCCCGGCATCACCGGCACGGTCACCGTGACCGGCGACGGGACCGCCCTCACGCCCACGTTCATCACGGGCAGCGACGGCAAGGCCACGGTCCAAGTCCGGACCGGCGCCACCGGAGCGGTGAACGTGAAGATCAGCTGCGGCGCCCTCAGCACTTCATCGGTCGTCAACATCGTCACCCCGGCGGTCGTCATCCCGAAGCCACCGGTAACGGGCGACGGCCCCACGCTGCCGACGGACGGCGGCTTCCCCTTCCTGTGGCTTCTTGGCGGCATCGCCGCCCTCACAGCCGCCGGCACAGCATCGACGGTCGCGGTTCGCCGCAGCCGTTAACGCGCTCTGTCCACACTCATCCTCAATCGCCCGCCTTCCCGGCGGGCGATTTCGGTTTCCGGGTTATCCTCGAGCTTGACCAGCCGACCGGGGACCAAGCCGACGAGCCCCGCCAATCTTGCGCGCGAGGGGGACGGTTATGGTCCGCACTTTTGTAATCGGCCACGCCGGAGCTGGCGGCGAAGCGCCGGAAAACACACTGGCGGGCGTCCGCGCCTGCCTGGCCGCCGGGGTCGAGGGCATGGAGATCGATGTCCAGATCTCTCGTGACGGCGTGCCCATCCTGCTCCACGACACGACGCTCGACCGTACGACGGGCTTGCGCGGGCCCCTCCTGGCGTTTTCGTTGGCCGAACTGCAGGCGGCGGACGCCGGCGGCGGTGAGCCGGTCCCGTCTCTCGCCCAGGTGCTCGACCTCGTCGACGGGGCGTTCACAGTCATGATCGAGCTGAAAGTGGACTACGACACCGAAGCGGTCGACCTTCCCCTCCTGGATGGCGTGCTCGCGGCTATTCGCAAGCGCAGCGCCGAGAGCTGGTGCGGGCTGCACTCGTTCCACCCGGGGATTGTCGCGGCTGCGCGCGAGCGAGCGCCAGAGATCTCGGCCGCCATCATTTCGATTCCCGTCCAGGGCCCGGCGGGCCTCGAACGGTTGATCCGCGCGACCCTTCGCCGAAACGCACAAGCGATCTCCTTGGAACACCGCGCGATCACGGCTGAGACGGTCCGCAAGGTCAAAGCCCGCCAACTCTCACTGTGGGCCTGGACGGCGGATAGCCCGGCCGACTGGGACCGGCTCATCGACGCCGGCGTTGACGGGATCATCACGAACGTCCCCGGCAAACTTCGTCGCCACCTCGGCGGATAGGATCGACGACTAATCACGTTGCCGCCCCACTCCCGAGTCTCGAAGACTTCACGGCCGCGACCGAAGGAGTTGGCATGAAACCTCGCCGCAAACACCCCGGCCTCCAAATCATCGAGGTGAGCCTCCAGGGGCTGCACATGATGACGCTCATCACCGACCGCATCGGTCCGTTCAACTACGTCCCGCTCGATGCGCAGCGGGGCGGCGGGACCACGTTCCTCCTCATTGGGGATGAGGGCGTCGGCTTCCTCGTGGAAGGGAAGGAGCAGGCCGACGGCGAACACTGGCTGCACCGGTGGCAGTTCTTCCATCGACCGGTGGAAGAACTGGCCTTCGAAGTGTCCCTCACAGCACGCCGTTGGGACCCGTGGCTTGCCGCGGCAAGGACCGGGGACCGCACCGCGCTCGATCTCTCGCCCGCCCGGCGTCGCGACGAGACTCAGCAGCGGTCAATCGTGGCGGGCACACGCGGGGACGTCGTCTCGTGCGCCTGGTATGGCCGGGACGCCGAGCCCACGGAGATCCTGGGGTTCGCCGTTTCGCGGCTGGAGGAGTTGGCGGTCCACCACCTGGTGGGCGGCAAAGCCGCTCGCCTCTCCGTGCCCTGAGGCGGCCGGCACGCGAGGCGCGCGGTCCCTGTATTTCGGGCGATGAACGTTCTGTCGCCGTGGCTTACCAGCTACCCCCGCCACCGCCGCCACCACCACCACCGGAGAACCCGCCACCGGAAAAGCCAGACCCGCTGCGGCCGCTTGAAGGCGGTGGCGCGCCGAGCGTGCTGTTCAGGTTCGAGGCGAAGCTGTTCATCCCCCGGCTGAAGGTGGCCGCGTTGAAGGCGGCGGCGCCGTAGTACCAACTGCCTGTAGACGCCGTCAGCGCGGCGTCATCCAGCCCCTCGAACGCTTTCGCCCACTTTTCGACACAGCCGAAGACCATCGCGTAGGGCAGGTAACGCGCGAAGATGTTCTGCTGCTCGTTGAACTCCTGCGGACGCTTTTCGGCTGTGGCGATGTAGAGCCGGAAGCCGAGCACGCGGCGGAGCGCTTCGCTCCCCGTCGCCGTGCGCTTCGCCATCAGCGGCGAAAGCGCGAGCAGCAGGAGCCCGGTGACGACGATCGGGACGCCCATAAGGGCACGTCCGGCCACGAAGCCGAGCGCAAGGCTTGCGAGCACTCCCAGAACGATGACGACGATGCCGGCAACGAGGGCCAAGACGACTTGATGGCGCGGGTTCCTTGAGAACCACTTGCGCTTGACGGCGTCGGCGTAGAGCTGCTTCTGGATGCGGGCGAGGTCATCCGAGAACTTGCGTTTCAGCGCCGACACGCGGACGGTTTGCTCGTCCGCCGGGAGCAGGGCGCGTAGGAGCGACTCCTCGTAGGGCAGGAGCGGGTCGTCGGCGGGCCAGGGCTCGATGCGCGTGAGGTCCCAGTCGTCCTTCTTGCCGTCGACTTCGGTGATGGTTACATAGCCGCGCACAGCCAGGTCGACGATGGTAGCGGTGACATCGATTGTGTCGGCCGACTCGTCGAGGACGACGCCCATCTGCGCGGGCCGCCAACCTTCGGGCGGCAGAAACTCGACGACGACATCGTGGCGCGCGAAGAGCGGCTTCGGCCCTTCGCCCGTGTCGTTCGTGAGGTAATAGAGCGTCTTGTAGCGGCGGTCGCGGCCGTTGCGCCAATAGAAGGCGATGAGGCCCAGCAGCCCGAGGACGCCAGTGGCGGCGATGCCGCCGAACTCGAGTGCATCGAACTCATAGTAATCGTCCGGGCTCGGTCGGTTGTAGAACTTCGGCGGCGCGAACGGCACGACTCCGGAATCCCAGGAAGCGCCGATAGAAATCTCCTCGTTCGGGAAGAGCGGACGCGCCGATCGGAAGACAGCGGCGCCGCCTTCGAAGGAGGCCTGGCAGCGTGTGCCGGTCCCATGCAGGCCTTGGGCGCAGCCCAGGGTAGCGCCGGCTGGCAGGCCCACAACCTGAATCGTCGCCGCGGTGATGGCGGCCGATTCGAACCCGCGGGCCGCCAGCCAGCGAAGCTCGTCGTGCGTCGGGTAAGCGTCAAGCATCCCCGTGACGGTGTAGCGGATCTGGTACTGCTGGCGGCCCGTGACGAACTTGGCCGCGTCGCCGATTTTGATCGTCGTAATGCGGCCATCCTTGCTGACATCGAACGTGTGGGGCCGGCCGCTGAAGTCCGTGACCGATTGGATGGCGTAGTCGTACTGGCGGTCGTAGCCGTCCGGGCAAGGGTAGGTGGGCTGCTCGATGCCCCCGGCAACCGCTTCGGCTGTCTCGGCGTCGGTTGGGCAGGCGAGGCGGTGGTAGAAGTAGCGGAAGATGCCGTGGCGCTGGGCGACGCCAAAATCGTAGGCAATGTCCTCGACGACGGTGACCGTCCCGCCAGGCCCGATCGTATAGCGGGCGACGAAGGATTCGACGACTTCCGCAGCCGCGGCGGGCTTGGCCGGGAGGGCGAGGAGCGCGAGGCAGGCCAGCGCGAGCAGCGCGAAGGTAGAACGCCAGGTTGATTGGCGGGGTGCGATGACGCAGGGTGGAAGGCGGTGCAAGACACTCATTTCGTTCATCCGTATGATTAGGCACTATCGCACTCGGGTCACCACACGGTTTGGCCCCGGTGAATCATTCATCCCAAGTGAAGGATCGCGCATGGAGAACTTTAACTATCTCGCGCCCGCTTCCCTGGCCGAGGCATACTCGGCCCTGGGCAACGGGAAACGCTCGCTGTTCTTGGCGGGCGGCACCGATATCATCGTCATGCTCCGGGAAGGACGCCGCTCATGCGACCAGCTGATCGACGTCAAGCACATCCCGGAGATGATGTCGCTGGCCTGGGGCGCTGATGGTTCGCTGACCATCGGGGCCGCGGTTTCCTGCGCGACGCTGTACGAAAACCCGGAGGTCGTGAAACGGCTGCCGGCGATCGTCGATTCAGCCAACATCATCGGCGGCATCCAGATCCAATCGCGGGCCTCGCTGGGCGGCAACGTCTGCAACTCAGGCCCAGCCGCCGATTCCTCGCCCGCGCTCATGGCGCTGGGGACGGTCTGCGTGATCGGTTCAGCCGCGGGGACACGGGAAGTCCCGATCGAGCAGTTCTTCACGGGGCCGGGCCGCAACGTCCTGGCGCCGAACGAACTCCTGATCTCGCTCAAGGTGCCGGCTCAACCGGCGCGCTCCGGTTCGTTCTACCACCGCTTCATCCCGCGCAATGAGATGGACATCGCCGTCGTGGGCGTCGGGGTGCGGTTGCAGCTCGATGCTTCGGGCGAAAATGTCGAGAGCGCCCGCGTCGCCCTGGGGGCGGTCGCACCGACGCCGATCATGGTCCCAAGCGCGGCAGCCGCCATCGTTGGCCAGCCCGCCAACGCCGCCACCTTCGCCAAAGCGGGTGCGGCGGCCTCCGCGGCAGCCACGCCAATCGACGACATGCGGGGTTCGATCGCCCAGCGAAAGCACCTCTGCAACATCCTTACCGTCCGGGCGCTCAACGAAGCGCTCAAGCGTGCGCAGGAGGCGCGCTAACTCCATGGCACGTACTCACGTCACTACCACAATCAACAGCGTCGGAACCGAGTTCCTCTGCGAGCCGCGCCAAAGCGTGCTCGAAGTGCTGCGCGACGAACTCGGCCTCACGGGCGCCAAAGAGGGCTGCAACAACGGCAACTGCGGCGCCTGCAGCGTCATCCTCAACGGCCGCGTCGTAAACTCCTGCTGCGTGCTCGGGGTCGAACTCGAAGGCGCGACGATGACGACGATCGAGGGCATCGGCTCGCCCGAAAAGCTCCATCCGCTGCAGCAGTCGTTCCTCGAAGAGGCCGCGCTCCAGTGCGGCATCTGCACGCCGGGCTTCATCATGGCCTCGAAGGCACTCCTCGACGAGAACCCGCACCCGACCGAGGAAGAGGCGCGCTTCTGGCTCGCCGGCAACCTCTGCCGCTGCACCGGCTACGACAAGATCATCCGCGCGGTCCTAGCGTCCGCCGACGAAATGGCTAAGAAGTAGCCAGGTAAGAGAGTCTT
>CAMAUF010000088.1 GCA_945861295.1 bacterium
CAGCTCCGGCGCGACGCCGTGTTGCTTGGCTATCTCGTCCACCCGTTGCGCCTCCGTGCCTGTCGCCCGCCAGTAAGCCAGGTCGCCGCGGCTGAGGCGGAGGGCGGCATGAATGCTGCCGCCCTCCGCTGCCGCGTTGAGGCCCGCCATGATCAGGTAGAGCGGCTCGTCCTTCCACGTGGTGCCGTCGAGGGCTTGGTCGATGCCGTTGAAGGCGTCGAGCAGCGCCCCCTTGGTGGCGTCGGCGTCGGTGAGCGCCCAAAGGAAAAGGCTGCGGCGCTCCTCAGTCGCAAAGCCGCCGACATCCACGGGCTCACCCCCTCGCAGCGCGCGTCCTTCGCCGAACACCGTATCTACCCACGAACCGGCTTGACGTTCGACAAGCAGGATGCGGAGGCGCATCTGGTGGTCGACCGCATTCTGGTCGAACCAACCGTCGTCGGCCGCGATGGCCCGGAACCAGGCGGCGATTTGACTCGCCCGGCCGGCCGCGTAGTCGATGATCACCAGCGTGTGGGTTTCGAGCTGCCAACGCTTGATCGCTTCGCTCGTCAACTCCGACGGGTCGCCGAGAAAACCGGCGTGCCAGCCCGCGCGGCTTGCTTCGCGCGCCAGGTGAAGCGCGAGCCGCGTCTTCCCGGCGCCGCCGCGACCGGTGATGACGCGGGCGGAGACGCGCTTCGCTCCGTCGGCCATCCACTCCCGGAGGTCGGCCAGTTCGTTCTTGCGGCCGGTGAAAGGGCTCGCCTCGGTGAAGGCGGTCAGCGCCTGAAAGTCGGGATCACCCGCAACCTCGGCGCGCTTGGCGCCGCCGAGGTTGAGCCGGGGGCGGGCCTTGTCTTGCTCGTGCGCTCGTTCTTCCCAGGTCGCGAGGTAGCTTTGGGCGAGAGATGTTTCAACAGCGGTCCAAAGCCGGCGGTCGTTGCCGCCAAGGCCAGTGCCGATCGAGTGACCAACAAGCATAAGGAATTGGTGCAGGAATGGGACGATCCGCGGGTCGCGTGCGCGAAACCACTGAGCAGTCGCGACAGGGTCGGCTGCGATGAGCGCCTCGGCCAGCGCTTCGGCATGCGCCACGGTCCCGAGCGTGTCGGCGAGCGCTTCGAGGACAACGCGGCCTTCCTTGCCATGGATCTGGCAAGCCTGTTCGCAAGCCGCATAGGTCGCCCCGGCGGCGGCCTCGTACGCGTCCGGCCTGAGCCAATCCTTGACCTTGTCCAGCGCCACGCCCGCCACCAACCCGCCAGCCTTCCCGGCGGCGGCTTTCACAAACGCGGCGGCGGCCGATTCCCACATGGGCGCGTAGCATACAGCGTCCGACGTGCCACATACCGCCCCGCCATGACCTCCGCCCCTTCGTGATGCACACCAACCCGCTCACAATCCCCTCATGACCAACTCATCACCCCCTGACACACAAGGTGCTCAACACCACCTCACGACCGCCGCGCCAACTCACCAGCTCACGCGCCGCCCGCCCTCAACTCACCGGCGCCATGAGGTGAGCACACGGCCACCACACGAATTTTCCCGCGCCACCCTTACGCCCGCCCGCCAATTGCCCCCATACTCAAGGCACACACCACCAAGGAGCTTCACCCACATGTCCTTCGACCTCGCCAGCGTCGACCACGTCCTCCGCACGACCCGCTCCGTGCGCAAGCGCCTCGATTTCGCCCGCCCCATCGACCGCGCCGTCATCGAAGAGTGCATCGACATCGCGCTCCAGGCCCCGACCGGCTCGAACCGCCAGGGCTGGCACTTCATGGTCATCACCGATCCCGCCAAGCGGAAGGCCATCGCCGACGCCTACCGCGAGCTCTTCACCCTCTACGCCAACAACCCGGCCGCCGCCGTCGAATACCCGGAAGACGACCCGCGCCACGCCCAGCAGCCGAAAGTGCGCGATTCCGCCGTCTACCTCGCCGAACACATGCACGAATGCCCCGTCTTCATCATCCCTTGCATCGAAGGCCGGACCGACGGCGCCGCCTCAGGCGCGCAAGCCGGCTTCTGGGGCTCGATCATCCCCGCGGCCTGGTCGCTGATGATCGCGCTGCGTTCGCGCGGCCTCGGCACGGCCTGGACGACGATCCACCTCGGCAAGGAGAAGGAGATTTCGGAGCTGCTCGGCATCCCCCAGGGCATCGCCCAGGCCGCGCTCTTCCCCGTCGCCTACTTCACCGGCGACGACTTCAAGCCCGCCACGCGCCTGCCCGTCGACGCCGTCACCCACTGGGACCAGTGGTAGGCCCGGCCTAGAGGGCCGCGAAAATGACCGCCAACGGGAGCGCGAAGCCCTCGACGGCGAAGGCGGCGTGCTCGCTGGTCAGCCTGTCGCCGATACGAAGCAATTCGGGCAGCGTCCCCGGCCGGTGCACCGTCACCGTCCGGGGCTTCGGCTCCACAACCCAAACGCGTCGCACGCCCGACGAGAGGTAGAGCGCGACTTTCTCGTCGACCGCGCGCGGCGTGTTGCCGGGCGAGAGTACTTCGACGCACAGATCCGGCGCCAGGAGGGTGTACCCTTCCTCGCGGATCGTGACCGCCCCCAGGCGTTCGTGGCTGATAAAGGCGACATCCGGCGCGCGCACGTTGCGGCGGTCGGGGGTGTACGAAAAGCCGCTGCCCGTGGTGACGACGCCCAGTTCGTGTTGGCGGACGAAGTCCTCAATGAAATAGGCGATGCCGCTCGAACGGTGGCCATGCTCAAACACTGGTGGTGGCGCCAACACAACCCTCCCACAGACCAACTCCATCCGCATACCGTCCGGATCTGGAGGCAGCCGAAAAAACTCGTCGTCAGTCATGACCCGTTCCGCGACTTGCACCATGGCTGCATTATAGGTGAAGACGACGGCGTGGAGGGCGTGATGGCAGCCTCGATTGTGCAAGTGAACATCTCGAAGGGCGGCGTCCCGAAGCTGCCGGTGATGGTGGCGGAGGTCACGGAACTCGGCCTGGTGGGCGATGGCCACAACGAGCCGCCGCACATCCACGGCGGCCCCGAACGCGCGCTCTGCCTCTACAGTCTCGAACGGATCGAGGCCCTCGCCGCTGAAGGTCACCCCATTTTCGCGGGCGCTGTCGGCGAAAACGTGACCGTGGGCGGCCTCGATTGGGACGCGGTCGTGCCGGGTGCCCGCCTGGCGCTCGGGCCCGCTGTCCTGGTCGAAATCACGCGCTACACGACGCCGTGCCGGACCAACGCGCGCTGGTTCGCCGGCGGCGACTTCAACCGGATGCATCATAACCTGCGGCCGGGCTGGAGCCGTGTCTACGCGCGGGTAATCACGGCCGGCGTGATCCGGCCCGGCGACGCCGTCGAGCTGCTGGACTGACCGCGGAACAGCCCGGCATGGACACGGCAGCCGGATTGCCGTACAACCGCGACATACCCCAGGAGGAGTCCCCGAATGCTCTACGAACTACGCCAGTACACCTGCACGGCCGGCAACCGCGAAGCCTTCATCAAGGTCATGGAGGAGGACATCATCCCCTTCCAGGTCTCGCAAGGCATGGTCATCCTTGCCAGCTTCGCGGGCGAAGAGGACGAGAACACCTACGTTTGGATGCGCCGCTTCAAGGATGAAGACGAACGCCTCAAGCTCTACGACGCGGTCTACAAGTCGGATCATTGGAACAAGGTCATTGCGCCAAAGATCGGCAACATGCTCGACCGCACCGGGATCAAGGTCACCCGCCTAACGCCGACCGCGAAGTCGCCGTTGCAGTAAGGGCCTCGCGAGCGAACTGAGGCGGCGGAGCTAACCCAGGAAGGCGCGGATCTCCTTCACATACTCCGCCGTCTGTTCGAGCGGGAGCATGTGGCCGGCGTCCTTGATTGTGACGAGCTGCGACGTCGCGATCTTGCTGTGGAAGAGGTCGCCGTAGGCCGGAGGCGTCAGGCGGTCGCTGTCGCCCCAGAGGATCAGCGTCGGCGACGAGATGCGGTAGATGCGCTTCTTGAGGCCGCGATCGGGGATGGGCCAGATGAACTTGCCGGCCGCCGAAAGGTTGACCGAGTTGAGGTACATCATCTGCGCCAGGTCATCCTCGTTGGCGGGCGGCTTCATCATCATCGCGACCGCCGGGCTCGCCGGGTCCGCGAACAGCGTCTTGACGAGGTCTTGCGGCATCATCGCGAAGAAGTCCGCCGTCGGCGTCTCCGGGATCCAGAAGCCGACGGGGCAGGTGAGGACGAGCTTCTTGACCATGTCCGGCCGGGCGGCCGCGAACTCGGCCGCGAACATGCCGCCGATCGAATGGCCCATCACGTGGGTCTGCTTGAGGCCGATGGCGTCGCAGAAGTCCTGGAGGAAGTACATGAGGTCCCAGAGGTCGTCGATGTGCTGGATGCCGTCGGTGTCTTCCCAGCCCGGCATGACGGGGGCGATCACCTCGTAATGCTCGGCGAGCGCTTCGAGGTCGGGCGTGAAGCCTTTGATACCGCCGGCGGCGTGGAGGTAGAGGATGGGCTCGCCCTTGCCGGCGCGAAAGACGGGCGGGTTGAACATGCCGCCGCGGACGGCGACGGTCTTGGCTTCGACAGGCATGGGGTGTCCTCGATGTGCGGGATTGTGGCGGCGATGGTACCGCAGCCGGGCCGAAGGCGCTGGGACTCGCCGGGCAGATTGAGTTGGTCTTGTGGCTCCTGACCCAATCCAGTTTGGACATGAGGCGCGGCCAATAGACTCTCCAGGGCGACCAGCCACGCTCGCCCATCGCCACAATCGCTGCGGCCCGGTAGCGTAACCGCCACCATTCCGGCCGCACGAGGGGCGAACGCATGACGAAGAGCAAGTTCAAAGGACAAGTGTCCAGCCTGAGGGCGAACATCGGCGCGCGGAGGCCGAAACCGGCGCCCGGAGCGCCATCGCCAGCGGCCGCGCCGCCGATCGGTTCGGCCGCCCAGGAAGGCCCGCCGCCGCTCGGTACGCCGAAGTCGGCCATGGTGATCATGGCCCACCCCGATGACGCCGAGTTCGTCCTCAGCGGGACCGTCGCCAAATGGTGCGCGGAAGGCGCCGATGTTTGGTACGTCCTCGTCACCAGCGGCGACAAGGGCACGCATGACACGGAGATGACGCGCGAAAAGTTGGCGGCGACCCGCGAAGCCGAGCAGCGCGCCGCCTGCCGCGTGCTCGGCGTCAAGGAGTGCATCTTCCTCGGCTACCCGGACGGCTTCACGATCGACGACCTCGAATTGCGCGGCCAGGTCGTGCGGCTGTTGCGGCTCTACCGGCCGGAGGTCGTGATGACTTGGGATGGCTTCCGCGGCAGCTTCAACCATCGCGACCATCGCAACGTCGGCGTTTCCGTCATGGACGCCGTCTACCCCGTCGTCCGCGACCGCCTCTTCTACGAGCGCGACGAGGCCGACGGCCTGCACTCGCACCAGGTCAACGAGGTCCTCCTTGGCGGGGCGGCCGACCCGGATTACACGGTCGACGTGACGGCCCACTGGGAAACGAAGATCGACGCGATCCTCTGTCATACGTCGCAGATCGGGAACCGCACGCGTGAGGACTTCATCAAGCAGCGTGCCGAGCAGGTCGCCAAGGACGGCGAGAAGCCGATCGAGGAGAAGTTCCGGCGCTGGTCGATCCGCCGCCCGCCGCGCCAAGAACCGAAGCCAGAAGAGGTAGCGGCGCCCGAAGCCGCAACCGCCACGCCGACGTCGTAGCGCGGCTTACGAAGGGGGTGGAGTGAGTGCTGCATTGCCGGCGCGTGCGCGTAAAGGTTGCCACGCGTGGCGGGAGCAGCATCCTCGGGCACCGCAGCGGGAGAGCGCCGAAGTGAAAGCGAAACGCTGACGAGGGCCAAGCCCGGCAGGGGTGCGCGCGTGTCCGGAACCGCCTCGTTCTGTTGAGCCGGTCGGCGCTCCGGCGATCACCTTTCGGCCGTGGGAGGGCGGCACGCAGCTGGATAGGATCGATACGGGCCGGACGCTCTTCATAAGGATGCGTTGGTTCTTGAACGAAGCATTGACGTTCAATCGAAATAAGGTGAGACTAATGCCACAGTCGGCCCGCAGGTTGAAGAGCCATGGGGTTTTCGTTCATCGTGACCTTGCGTGAGGGTGTCGAGATGGCCCTCATCGTCGCTATTCTGCTCGGCTATCTGCGCCAGACTGGGCAACAGCGGCATTTCCCGCAGATCTGGGCCGGCGTCGCCGTCGCGGCCGTGATCTGCCTCGCCATCGGGGTGGGACTGGAAGTCGCGTCGGCCGAGATGGACAAGCGGCTGGTCGAAGGCTTCGAAGGTTTCGCGATGGTCTTCGCCGCATTCGTGCTCACCGGCATGGCCTTTTGGATGAAGCAACAGGCGCGCGGCATCGGCCAGGCCTTGCGGGCAGATGTCGATCGCGCGCTCGGGACAGGCTCCGTGACGGCGCTGACCTTGCTCGCCGCGACCTCGGTGGGGCGCGAAGGGCTCGAGACGGTGCTGTTTCTCTTCGCTGGGGCCTCGAACGCGGATTCGGGCTTCGACTACATCGCGGGCGGAGTCTTGGGCTTCGTCGTCGCCGCGGTGATCGGCGTCATCATCTACCAGTCGTCGCGACGCTTCCCGCTGAAGTGGTTCTTCCAGGTCTCGGGGGTTGCGGTCATCTTCCTAGCGGCCGGGTTGCTCGCGAATTCGGTCGTGAAGTTGTGGGAAGCGGGCCTCATCAGCGACCTCGGCGACCGTCCCTGGGACACCGATGGGCTCATTGCGATGACTTCCGGCCTCGGCAAGTTCCTGAGCACGCTCATTGGCTACGATTCCGCCCCGTCGGTGCTCCAGATCGTCCTCTATTGGGGCTATTCCATCGTTGCCGTTAGCGCCTTCCTCTTCCTCCCGGCCCGTTCGCGGCGCCCCACAGTTTCCCCAGCCGCGCCCGCTCCGGCGTCCACTCGACTGCAGTAACGCTGGCGCGCAGACGCCTCATCACACACTAAATTAGGAGAAATTCATGCGCAGGACTCCGTTTTTCGTTGGCGGCCTCGCCGTTCTCGGCCTCGCTCTTCTGGGCGCCTGTGGAGGCGACGACGACTCGCCCCGGCGGGTCGTCCAGATCGTCCAGACCGATGCTGGCTGCTCGCCCGCCTTCATCGAAGCGAAGGCCGGTGAAAAGTTGAAGTTCGAGGTGAAGAACGAGGGCAAGAAGGACAAGGAAATAGAGGGTATCGAAGGCGCCGACCTCGAAGAGCTACTGATCCCTTCCGGCAAGACGAGGAGTGTCAACTACTCCGCGCCCGGCAAGGCCGCTGTCGAGAAGATCAAGTGCTATGACCCGAGTGGGGAGAGCACCATCATCGAAGTGCGGGTGAGCCAGTAGGCCCTCAGTGAACTGGCCGATCGGCCAGGAACCCAGACTGCGGATATGCTAGGCTGCCGCCCGGACGCACGGCGCCAGCCGCGCTCCGAGGAGTACGCCGTGACCGTCCATCCAGGCTTCCCAAGCGCCGCGCCCGACACCGTCCTCGACCGCATCGCCGCGATGAAGGACGACATTGCGGCGGCCGGCGATGAGGCCCAGCGGCTCCGCCATCTGCCAACCTGGCTCGTCGATAAGCTGCATGGGGCCGGCCTCATGCGCGTCTGCATGCCCACGAAGTACGGTGGCGAAGCGCTCGACCCGATGCGGACCGTCGAGGCTATCGAAGCCGTCTCCGCGATCGATGGCTCCGTCGGCTGGAACTTCATGATCGGCTC
>CAMAUF010000089.1 GCA_945861295.1 bacterium
GGATGCCTGCGGATCAGCTTGGCGGCGATGCCCTCAACCACGTCGGCCAGCGTGAATGTGCCCTCTCGTTCGGCAACTTCGGCGTGCATCAGCACCTGAAGGAGCAGATCGCCGAGCTCTTCCGTGAGCTGGGCGGGGTCGCCGGAATCGATCGCCTCAAGGACTTCGTAACTCTCTTCCAGCAGGTGAGGACGCAAGGAGCGGTGCGTCTGTTCGCGGTCCCAGGGGCAACCGCCGGGCGCGTGCAGCGTCTCGACGATGGCGCGGAGTCCTTCGAGCCGCCGGAGGTCCGCTTCCAGGCCCAAGGCCGGCACAAAGAGGGCATCGAGGTAGCTCCATGGCCGGTGGTCGAGCTCGGCCAGGGCAACCTCCGTCACCGACTCCTGGCCGCTTCCGAGGGCGTGGAGGACGGTCGCCCTGTGGTCGGCGGGATACCATTCGAGCAATTGAAGCTTCAGGCCCGACGCTTGTCCGCGGTCGAAGAGCTGGCTGATCAAGGCGGGCCGTCGTGGGTCGATGCGCGGGTCTTCTAAAGCGTCGCAGAGCTGGACATCGCGGAAGTCGACCCCGAGCGCGGCCGAAGCGACGTCGACGTAGCTGACAGCCGGCAGCACGCGCACCTGGACGCCGGTGGAACGGGCGGCGGCGAGCAGCAGGGTCACGCTCCGCTCGGCCATCAAAGGATGGCCGGGGACGGCATAGATGACGTCGCCGTGGCCCGCGGCATCGAGCACGCGCGCCACGATGGCGGTGTAGACGGCGTCGAAGTCGGTCGCGCCCGCGTAGAGGTCATCGCAGTCGCGCCAGGTCGCCGATCCAGAGATTTCCGCGACGGTCGGGTGGCGGCGCGTGCGCAGGATGACCGGCGTCGGGCCTGCGAGCAGCGCCGCGGTCTCCTGGGTGAGCATGGATGCCGGCCCGGGGCCAAGACCGGTGACAACGATGGTCATAGCCTCACTCCCTCGGCACGATACCCCGCGCGCGTAACGCGGCGGTGTATGCCTCGACATAATGCTGAGCGGAAGCGCCCCATGAATGGTCCCGCGCCATCCCGTTCGTCTGCAAATGGCGCCACGTTTCTGGTTCGCGGAAGGCGCGGACGGCCCGTTCGAGCCCGCCAGCGAACCCGGCGGCGCTGAATTCGTTGAATAAGAAGCCAGTGGCGCTCTCACGGTGCTCTTCGAGGTCGATGATGGTGTCGGCGAGGCCGCCGGTTCGACGGCCCAGCGGCACCGCGCCGTACCGCATCGCGATCAGCTGACCAAGGCCGCAGGGCTCATAGCGCGACGGCATCAGGAAGAGGTCGGCGCCGGCGTAGATCCGTCGGGCGAGGGCATCATCGAAGCGATCGGTGATGCGGATGGAGTCCGGGAAGGCCGATTGCAGCCGGGTGAAGGCGGCACGAAGCGGTTCATCGCCCTGCCCGAGGACGATCAGCCGCGCTTTGCAGGCGAGCAGTTCGCCCATCGATTGCAGCACGAGGTCGACGCCCTTTTGCTCCGTGAGGCGGGTGACCATCGCGACCAGTGGGCCGGTGGTGTTCGGAAGCCCGAGTTCGCGGCAAATAGCGTCGCGGTTGGCGGAGCGTAGCTCTATCGAACTAAGGTCGAATGGCTGGACGAGCGCCTCGTCGACTCGCGGGTTGAACGTATCGAAGCTGAGCCCGTTGAGGATCCCCCGTAGCGCCTCCCCTCGCAGCCGGAGCAGCGCCTCTAAGCCCTCGCCGAATTCCGGAGTCAGGATCTCTCTGGCGTAGGTTGGGCTGACGGTCGTCACGACATCGCTGTAGTAGATCGCTTGGGCGAGGTAATCGTTGAATTCGTCGGGGCCGCGATAGCGCAGGTTGTGAATCGTAAACACCGAAGCGATGCCGCGCAGGGCCGGCGTCGCCCAGGCGAGGTTGCGGAGGGCGAACGCGAGCGGCGCCGTGTGCCAATCGTTCAAGTGCAGGACGTCCGGGACGAAGCGGGATTCCTGGAGCACGGCCATGACGGCGCGGCAGAAGCGCTGATACCGCACGAGGTCATCGAATTCCCCATACACGGCCTCGCGCCCGAACGCGACCGCGTCGAGGACGAGGTCAACCGGTACGCCGCCGTTGCCCTCGACCGTGGCGACGGTCACGTCCTCGTCTCCGCCGGCGAAAGGGACGGTCACCTTGCGCTTACGCCGCGAAGCCTCGACGGCGCCCAAAGCGCTGGCGTGGCACGGCGCGATGACGCGGACATCGTGGCCGATCGCGCGGAGCCGTTCGGGCAGCGCGGCGGCGACATCGGCGAGGCCGCCCACCTTCGCGAAGGGGTCGATCTCAGCGGCGGCGAACAGGATCTTCATGGAGCATCGTCCACGAAAAGTTCGTGTTCGAGGCGCGAACGGACCTCAGCGGCAGCGGCGATGCGCCAGCGTGCCTCGCGCTTCAGATCGAGGGGCGCCTCCCCGAGTTGGATGCTCTTGCTCGCGTTCAAGAGGGCGACCGTCAGCAGTTGGAGGCCGCGGTGAATCATCGACACATCCCACATCGGCAGGCGGCTCGCCCACCAAAATTGGCAGCTGTGCAGGGCAGGCTCGATCGCCTCCGCCGCGATGGAGGCGTACTTTCGCGCCTCGGCCGTCGCCGCGTGCGCGTCCGCCGCCCCGACCAGCGTCAGGCAATGGTCGACGTACTCCCATTGCAAGGCATGGGTACGATTGCCGGGCGCTTGCCAGAGTGGATAGGGGTTGCCGGCGGCGAGGTCGGCGGGGGTCGTGCTCCACGAGGAGGCGTGCGGTGTGACGCACCGGCCCGCCGGGAACCGTTCGACGACCTCCGACGGGGTCGCCATGACGACGCGGGAAGCGTCGGGCCCGGATTCCGGCGCCAATCGGCGATATGCCGTGTCGAGGAAGTCCCGCTCCCATCCCTTGATGTGATGGCCATAGGTTTCGGCGTCCATCGCCGTGACCACATACGAGGGGCCTGCCGCGGCGAGGCCAGCGATGTCGCCGAGGAAGCGCTCGGGGTCCGTTTGGCGGAACGAGATCCGGTTGCTGCGGACGTCGTCGCGAAAGAGGACAGCGAGCGAGCGGCCGTCGGCGTTCGTCCGCAACACCTCGCCCGTCGGCCACGGGCCGGGGCAGGCGACGCCGCTGAGCGCGACCCAGCGATGTCCAGCCTCGGCGATTGGCGCCGCGAGGTCTGAAGACCAACACATCTCGGGCGGGAAGAACCCGGGAAGGCGCCCCGGCGGCTCGTCCAGCTTCGCTGCGGCCAGGGCCGGAAAGTGCCGGCGTAGCGTGTCCGCCTGCTCGGCGATCGATCGCCGCCGGTACGCTTCCGGCATGAGCGGTAGGATGGCATGGAAGCGGCCGCTGCCCAGCAGTTCGACCTGGCCCCTCGACACGAGGCCGTCGAGACGCTCGACCACATCCCCGAGCCCATGGTCGACGAGCAAGTCGACGAGGACGCCCTGGATGTTCACGCCAATGCGGGCGTGGGGGTTCGCCTCCAGCACGCTAAGGACGAGCCTGTAGGACTCTTCAACCACGCGCCGGAGGACATCGTGCGTCTGCGTGGGCGGTTGGTAGAAATGCAGCACCTGAGCCCACGTCGTCGTCATTGGTCGACGCTCCACTCGATCGAGCCAGCGCCGCCCGCAAAGAAGAAGACAATGCACCACCCCTGCGGCGCGAGTTCGACGCCGTGTTCAGTATTCGAGGCCGAGTAGATGCGCTCATGCCAGCAATCGCTGGCGGTGTGGCGGGCGCGGAGGGTCAAGCCTCCACCGCGGATGGTAAGCAGGCCGGGTTCGGGCTCGAAGCACGGTGCGCCTTCGCCCGGCCATTCGGGGAGGCTGAGGTTCCATTCGCTCGCAAGGCCCGCGGCCGTTTCGACGGCATAGCTGGTCCGCAGGCCATCGCCGATCTGGATCTGCTTGGCGAGGCCCGCCCCTTTGTCCGCCAGTGAGACGGAATCGTCGTTCAGCGCAACCAGCGTGTATTGGGGCCGCACTGCCAGACGGGACTCGGCGTACTCTTCGCGAGAAAACGTTTCCGGCGGGAACGCCGTGTCCTGCGCGGCGACGCGGAGGCCGCGGTCGTAGCGCCGCGACTCCGCCACGGCCGCGGCGTCCTTGACGCGGACGCCATCGTGGATACTGCGGACGCCTTCTTCGCGGCCGGATTCGAGGTCGCGGTGGTAGGCTTCGGGGCGGCGAGCCAACGCGTGCGTGAGGTGCCAGCCGGCCGCGCGGAGGTCCCAATGCAGGATCTCGCCCGTCGCGGGGTCGATGACTACGGCGTGATCCGCGGAGCGCAGGCAGATTTCTTCGGCGCCGTCGGCGTCGAAGTCGCCGCGTTCAGCGGGCTGGGGGCCGGGGTAGAGCAGGGCGTCGGCCTTGACGGCATTGGCGAAGTTGGCGTGGCGGATATGTTCGAGATATACGCCCCCGAAGACACCGTGCCAGAAGGCGCAGTTGCACTGGGCCTGCCAGAGCAGGTCGAGTGCGGTCTCATCGTGTCGCCGGTTCGCCTCTGCCGAGAGGCGGGCGACGCGGGCGCGGTGCAGCGTCACTTCCGGATAGCGGGCGAGGAAGTTCCGCCAATGGCCGCCACGGATAAAGCGCGTGAGGTCTTCGCGGCCGGCCTGCCGCAGGGTGCGTTTCGCTTCCTGGAGTGCGTGCTGCTCTTCCGCCGGCAGCGACCACTCGCCCATTTCCATGTAGCTCACGGCGGGGAGGTAGACGAGGCCCTCGGGCGGCCGGCTCTCCTGCCAATCGGAGAGGTGCACGGTCTCGATCCAATGTGACTCGGCTTCGAGACGGCTGAAAAAGGCATCAACCCAGCCGTCGTCCCAGCAGTGCTTGAAGGTGGTGGGCCAGCCGCCGAACTTCTCGCCATCGTCCCCCATGGTGATGAGCCCGCCGGGGTGACGGTCGCCGTGGGCGCGAAGGGCATCGATGGTGGCCTCGACCGTGCCCCAGGGGACCAGGTAGCGCAAGTTGGTGTTCGAGCCGAACACGCCCAGCGTGGCGCCCTGGTCTTCGGTGAGGCGCCAGCCGCCGAGTTCCTCTGGGCGCACGCCCGCGCCTTCGAAGTGGACGTCATCGACGATCGTCCAGCGGTAGCCTGCCGCCGCGATCGAGCGCGGCAGGTCCGGTTCCCAGACACGTTCCGCCAGCCACATGCCAGCCGGCGCTCTCCCGAAGAGGCGAGCGACTTCGGCCCGCATCTTCGTCATCTGGCCAACGCGATCGGCGTCCGATATCGCGGGCAGTATCGGTTCGTAGTAGGCGCCACCGAGCACTTCGACCTGCCCGATATCGACAAGCTCGCGGATCCGCGTGAGGTAAGCGGGGCGGTTCGCCCGCAGCCAATCCAGGAGCGGCCCGCTGTAGTGCAGGCCGGCCTTGACCCCGGGATGGCGCTCAAGACCGGCGAGCAGCGGGTCGTACGAATTCTGGAAGAGCTCTTCAAACACGAAGTCGAAGTTGCCCACGGGTTGATGCTGGTGAAAGACGAGGCCGAGGTGGATGTGGGCCATCGTGTCAATCCACCCGGCTCGTCAGGTTCGCCGGATCCACCCGGCTCGTCAGGTTCGCCGGGTCCGCCACTGGCGGCACGCTCCGGCTCGCCGGGCCGCGCGGGGGGGCAGCCGCGTAGCCGAGCGGGTCGATCGCGGCGAAGGGGTTGTCGAGGCGCTCGATTTCGGCGAGGACGCCGTCTTCCGTGCCGGCCATGATCGTCTGCGCAACAAGGTCGAAGCGGGCGAGATGGCCCCGGAAGCGCTCGATAGCGTAGTCCTTCGCCTGACCGGTCGTGACCAGGAACTGCCAATCCGAAGCCTGCAAGAGCAGCAGCTCGCGTGCCAATTGGCGGGCCGCTCGCGTATCCGCGGCTAGGAGCGTTTTGGCGGCGGTCTGCCGGCGGCGGATCTCCGGCCACATCCAGGCGGTTTCGGCATTGAGCCAGGTACGATGGTCGCCCCCCTCGCCCCATGACCCTTCGGGCAGGTCGATCGCCTGGAGTGGGGCTGCCTGATGGACGTACTCGGACGCGGTCCGGAGGGCGACCGAGTCATCAAGGCGCAGCCGCCGAATCACTTCTCGCAGCCAGGGCACGCCTTCGAGCCACCAGTGGCCGAAGAGTTCCGTGTCGTATGAGGCCATCACGATGCCGGGCGAACCTGCCTGGGCCTCGTGAGCCGCCAACTCCTCACGGACGACGCCGGTGAAATGTGCCCCGTGCTCCCGGGCCAGGGCCAACGCGGCGGGCGCGTCATAGAGAGCTTTCTCGCCAAGGCCGGCGCCGGCGCCCGTGACGCGCCAGTAGTGCAGGCCGGAGTCGTCGTCTTTCTTGTGGAACTCCCGGTAGCGGCCGTCGCCGGGATAGCCGTGCGAGGCCGACCAAACCTGCTTCCCCGAGCGTTCGTTGCGCGCTAGCACGGCGACCTTGGACGTGCCAACGGAGTAGGGGCGAAAGGTAGTGCCGCATTGCGGGGCAAGCTCGGCCGGCTTGCTCACGGTCGTCGCCGCCGGGTATGGCCCGATCACGGCGTCCGCCGCCTTGCCGCGGGCTTTTCCGCCGGTCACAAGGTGGGTTTCAACGAAGAAGACGCGGATGCCGGACCGCTCTAGCTCGCGTTCGAGGCCGGGCCGGTAGGCGCATTCGGGCAGCCAAAACGCACGCGGCGCTCGGCCGAAGTTCCGGATATGCGAGGCCGCGCCCGTCTCGATCTGGAAGCGCACGGCGTCGTCGTCGTCGAGTAAAGGCAGGTAGCCGTGGGTGGCCGCGGAGGTCGCGAGTTCGATGTGGCCGCTTGCTTCGAGGCGGGAGAAGGCGCTGGCGATGTCACCACCGGCGGCTTCGAATACCGCTTGCGACGCGCGATACCGTTCGCGATGGAAGCGCGCTGTCGCGGCTCGCCCATCGGGGGCAGGGAAGCGCTCACAATCACGCTCGGCGCGATCGACCCGGTCAGCGAGGTAGGTGCGAGCATTCGCGATCATCACCGGGTCTTTCATCTGCTCGGCGAGGATCGGCGTGATGTTCATGGTTACGCCGAGGCTTCCGCCGAGCTCGCTCGCCAGGCCCTGGAACGCGCTGAGCAGCGGGAGGTAGCACTCCAGCATCGCCTCGTGGAACCACTCTTCGCCGTGCGGCCACCGCCCGGCCAGCCGGCAGTACGGCAGATGCGTGTGCAGGACAATCGTTGCGGTCCCGGTTAGGCCCATAGCACTAGCCCCAAGTCGAAGGCGTTGTGGAGGTCCGCGTGCGCTGGGAGGACGCGGACAGCGTAGCCGGTGCGGCCTCCTTCCGACGGCGTGAACGTGGCCTCATAGGCGTGCGCGCCGTCTTGCCCTTGGCCGCTGTGGCGCATGCGTTCGGCCTGGGCGTGCGCGAGTTCGCCGCCAGGTTGCGCTGGGCCGTGCATCAGATCCACGCGGAGGTCCTCTGGCCGGAGGCCGGCCCAGTCGCCGCGCAGGCGGACGGTGACCGCGCCAGTGGCCGCCAGCTCGGGCTGGTCATCACTGAGCGACAAGACTCGCAGGTGGGGCCATTGTGACCGGACCTCGCCGATCCAGCGCTGAAGTTCGCGCGCCGCCGCGGCCCCGTTGGCGACGAGCTTGTGCCAGCTCGCGGCGGCGGGACTGTAGGCCTGATGCATATAATCGAGCACCATGCGGTGCGTGCTGAATTGGGGGGCGAAGGCGCCTA
>CAMAUF010000090.1 GCA_945861295.1 bacterium
TCATCGATGGCCGCGACATCACGGGCCGGACTTCGAGCGAGCAAGGCCTCGAGCCCGGTGTCTACTTCAAGCGCCAAGACGGCCATGCCCTCACCGAAGTGGTCGACGACGGCGGCGTCCGGCCCGAGCGCGTCTACCTCATGCTGCTCGATGGCCAATCGCACACCGAACTGCTCTACAGGCTGGAACGCGAGCCTGCGGCGATCCCGAACCTGCGGCGGCTGATCACGGCGGGGACGATGCTCCGCTACGGCAGCGTCACGAACTTCCCCAGCATCACCTGGCCGAGCCACAACAGCATTGGCGCCGGCTGTTGGGGCGGTCACCACGGCATCGTCAATCCCAGCTACTACCTTCGCGACCGCCGCGAGACCATTTCGCCCCAAGGCGCCCAGTTCGACACGGCCAAGTGCCTCGACGAAGGGGTCGAGACCCTGTTTGAAGCGTTCCATCGCGTCTATGGCAAGTGGGACGGGGCCTTCGGCGGCGCGCTGACGGCCTCGATCATCGAGCCCTGCACCCGCGGCGCCGACCACGCCACCCTCGAAAACCGGCTGGTCGGCGACCGTGACCGGCTCAAAGGGCTCACTCAAGAGACCGCCCACGAAATCAGTCCGCGTTGGAAAGCCGAACTGGAAGAGTTCGGGCACCGGATGATGGGCGAAGTCGACAACCGCGGCCTCGCCCAGGCGCGCCTGCTCTTCCTGGACGAAAGCCACGCCCCGCCGAAGTTCGTCTTCCACGAGTTCAGCCAGCCCGACGCCGCCGCCCACGACTACGGTCCGCACCACGAAGCCGCCCGCGAAGCCTTAGACGAAACCGACCAGCGTATCGGCCACATCCTGGCGCTGCTCGACGAGAAGGGCCTTGCCGAATCCACCCTGTTCATCGTCACGACCGACCACGGGATGGCGTTGCAGGACACGAGCCTGCGCGCGAACGCAGCGCGTATCCCCGAACGCAACGGGATCGCCGCCATCACCACGGAGCCGCTTATCTATTTGCTGGACATCAAGATCGAAGTCGAGGTTGCGCATGATGGCCGCAGCGGGCGCGTCTGGGTTCTCGAGAACGACCTCGACGTGCGTGGCGAACGCCCGCCCGTGGCCGGCGCGGAAATCATCGTGCAGGACCATCGCGACGGCCTCGTCGCCCGCGCGACGACGAATACCGACGGCCTCGCCGGATTCGTCCTGCCCGCCGATGTCCGCGCGCACGACCTCACGATGTCGGTCCGCGCCGATGGCTTTAACCCGCGCCACCTGCGGCTCGACGGCACCAACCTCGCTATCGACCTGCGGGAAGCGCTGTACGGGGCGAGGACAGGCTCCCCGACACACGCTCGATGAGCCTCACCGCGGCAATGCGATGCCCAGCGCCGCTTCCAGTTCGTCGATCAGGCCGAGGTCCGGGTTGACCTTGATCGTCGTCATCCCCAGCGCGCGCGCGCCCTTGAGGTTCGCGCCGATGTCGTCAAGGAAGACGCATTCCGCCGGCGTGACGCCAAGGTGGTCGCAGGCCAGGTGGTAAATCCGCGGGTCGGGCTTGCGCAAGCCGACCTTCGCCGACTCAATCACGACCTCGAAGAGCTCTTCGAGCACAAACGACTGCTGCCGTGGCTCTGCGCCCTCGCGGACGACGTTGTTCGTGATCGCCCCAAGTCGAACCTTGCCCCTGAGGTGCCGGACGACCGCGACGACTTCCTCGCGCACCGACTGGTCGCCGAAGGCGGCGTCCATGACGCCGCGCGCGGAAATGGCGATGCCGAGGTCCCGTCCCTCGCGCTCGAAGTCGACGAGGAATTGATCCGAGGAGATTTCGCTGCGCTCCCAGCGCGACCAAGCTGCGTCATGATCCGCGATCATGGGGCCGAGGATGGAGTAATCGACGCCTCGCGCGATGGCGTACTCGCGAATGGCGATGACGGGAGACGACGTGAGCACGCCGCCGATATCGAACAGGGCGGCCTTCAGCTTGGGCATAAGGGTGACGGCTCCGGAAGGTGGTGTCGCCTCACCATACCTGGCGGCGCCGGGCCGGGCACGCCCAGGACGTTACTTGCCCGCCGAAGGTTCCGCGTTGGGGACGCCAAGCTGGCTCCGGATCAGATTGCAGATGGCCATGGTCGCGCCCTCGCCCTGGAGCACCATCTGCATCTGGTTGTTCGTGACCGCAATCGAGAGTCCATGTTCTGGGTCGGCGAAGGCAGTCGAGCCGCCGAGGCCATAGTGTCCGAACGCCGTCCGCCGGGGGCCGAAGACCCGCGTCATCAGCGAGCCGCCCATCCAGAAGCCCACGCCCTTCGGGATGGCGCCAAACAGCATCCGGTCCGGCAGCTCGCAGTAGACCTGTTGGATCGCCGCAATCCGCTCGGGCGACACGAGGCGGACGCCTTCGATCTCGCCGCCGTTCGCGAGCGCGCCGTACATCTTCGCGAGGGCGCGGGCGCTGAAGTGGCCGTTGACCGAAGGTAGGCAGGCGCGGCGCATGCGCATGTCGTTGAAGCGCTCGGCACTGCCGGGCCGGGCGAAGAGCCGCGCCGGATGGTCTTCTGGCATCCCCGAAAGGTCGATGGTGAAGTCGTTCAACGCGGTAAGGCGCGACGAGTCCAAGTCGTCCGGTATGCCGATATAGAGCTCGCCTTCGATGCCGAGCGGCCGGGCGATCAGCTCGACGACGAGGTCCCGCGGGTGGCGACCGGTGGCGTGCTGGATGATGCCGCCGCAGACCCAGGCGTAGGTCAAACCGTGGTAGCCGGTAGCCGTGCCGGGCGCCCATTCGGGGGCCATCTCCTCGATGTAGCGAAGGCAACCTTCCCAGTCGACGAACTGCTCGATTGTCCCGGGCTGAGGCGGCGTCACGAGTCCGGCCTGATGGCTCATCGCCTGGGCGACGGTGACGTGTTCCTTGCCTTGCTGCCCGAAGGCGGGCCAATACTTGGTCACGAGCGCGTCGTAGTTGATCAGGCCCTGGTCGGCGAGGACATGGAGCAGCGCCGCCGCGACGCCCTTGGTGGTCGAGAAGCAACTGACGAGGCTATCGGGCTGGATCGGACGCGCGTCCCCAGGGCCCATCGTCCCGGCCCAGGCGTCAACGACGCGCCTCCCGTGTTGGTAGGCGGCGACTTGGACGCCGATCTGTTCGCCCGTGGCGATCTGTTGGCGAAGCAGTGCGTGGACGGCGTCGTTCAGCGCGGACTGTGACAATGAAGATTCCCCCGTACGTTTGGGCTCCAAGATAGCAGGCGCGGTCGAAAGTGCACGGCAAGTACTGGGACCGGCGGCTGGGATGCGCGGGTTAGTTGCCGCAGGCGCAACCGCCGCCGCCTCCGCAACAGCCACCCCCGCCCATAGAGGCCATGGACGGCATGTCGTCCATCACGGCCGCGCCGGCGCGCGTCATCGCGAAGGCCGAAATCGTGCGTTCGGCGGTGTGCCCGGAGCGGCACTTGGTGGCAACACCGGCCTCGCTCATGGGGCGGCGTTGTTCGAACTTGTCACGACAGGTTGGGCAGTAGTACTCATAAATGGCCATGCCCGTGAGTATACGCGGGCCGCGCTGGCAAGTCCCAGTGCGTGGCGCCGAGGGGACGACTAGGCTGCGCGACTCGGGAACGCAATCGGCTCCCGCACCGGCGCGGCTTCGAGCGTGTCGTCGACAACGACGTGCCGGACAGCGACGGGTTCGGGCGCCGGAGCGGCAGCCACGGTGGCTGGCGCGGCGGCTACAGCCGTGACCACGGGCTGGGCCAGGATTGCGGCGGGCAGTGCCGGTTGCCAACGAATCACGGGCAGCAGAATCGGACCGCCAAGCGCCAACTTCGTGATCTCGCTCCAGGGTTCGACCCAAGCAGACTCACGCCCGCGCGGGAGAGCGCGGAGCCAGCCCAATAGCCGTGACAAGACGGTGGACATCGAAATCCGACCATAACGCGCGGCTATTGGCTATGGCAAGCGCGCCGAAGCCAGCTCCAGGAATGTCCCAACGACGCCGTTCCATTCGTCCGCCGCTTCGAAATAGGCGGAATGGCCAGCGCCCTTGACCTCGTGGTACTCCGAGCCCGGGATCAGCCCCTGCGCCTCGCGGATCATTTCCGGCGAGGTGATCATGTCGTGCTCGCCGACGACGAAGAGGATCGGCACGCCGAGAGCGCTCAGCCCCGTGTGCATGCTGCCGCGATAGCTGGGCGGCGGGCGCCCCAGGAAACCTTTCGGGCGGGGGGGATTGAGCGCGTTGAGCTGGCGGTAAAGTACGGCGAGGTCGGGGCGCCGTGCCTCGAACGGTTTGGCCAGGGCGTGCTCACGCAGACCGCCTTCGCCGCGCTCCTCCTTCAGTTCGTCTTGGAGTTCACGAATGCGGTCGTTGGTCGAGCCCGCCGTGGTCCCGCAGAGTACGAGGCTGAGCACGCGCTCAGGCGCCATCCGTGCGAGCCCCGCGACGGCACGCCCGCCCATCGACTGCGCCACGACGTGGGCGCGCTCGATGCGAAGGTGTTCCATCAAGGCGACGAGATCCGTGCCGAAAACGAAACGCCCGACGGCGATGTCCCCGGTCGACTTGCCCCAGCCACGCGCGTCGTACACCGTGCAGCGGTATGTGCGGCTGAAGTGGGCCGTCTGTTGCCACCAGGAGAGGTGGTTGCCGCCGGCGCCATGGAGGAAGACGAGGTCCGGGCCCGAACCGGCTTGTTGGTAATAGATGCGCGCGGCGTTGACGTTGGCGAACGGCATGGCTGCGAGGATACGCCGGGACGTGCCGGACGCGCATCCGTTCTCTCGACGCGCCGATCCGTCCGCCTTACACTCCGCCGATGGGCAGTGCGAGCGACCGAGCGCCGAAAACGGCCGCGAAGGCAGCGGACCCGCCCGCTCGCGCCTCGGCTGAAGTCGCTCCGGCGGTCGAACTCCAGCCCCTCAATAGCCTTCTCGCGTTGCAGGCCTTCGCCGGGAACCGGGCCGCTGGCCGCCTCTTTGGCCCGCCTCCGCTCGATCCGCGGGGCCGGAATCGTGGGCAGGGATCGGCCGCGCGCAGCGACCGAGCCGGGCTCGAAGACCGCCAACCACGGCCTGCCGCCCAGCCTGGCCCAGAGCCGCTGCGCCGCACGCCCGCGACGCCCTCCGCCGTGATCCAACGCACGCCGCCGAACCAATCGACACCAGGGCCAAATCAGAGCACGCCCCCGAACACCGCGACTCGCATGAACGCCGGCGTCGGCTTCAAGGGCGAGATCGTCTTCCCCGATAGCGCACGCTCCAAGGAACTCCTCAAGAAGAAGCTGCTTCCCGAAAAAGGGTTCGCTGCCACCACGCAATGGGCGGCGGAGTTCCTGGGCGCGGACACCGCGATGAAAGCTGGCTGGTCGATTGTGGCGGACGAGAACCACATCCAGCTCTGCCTCCAGGCGATGCAAACCGCGAAGAACGAGTTCCAAGAAGAGTGCCGCATCTTCATCGAGAAGTTCGAAACCCAGGCTTCGAACATGGTCGACGCGATGCTGATCAACGCCGAGGATCAGATCAAGAAAGAGAAGGAGAAGCTCGGGCTCAAGTCGGAGACGACGCACGAGGAATACGGATCGACGACCACCCACACGGCGGAGAACAAGGCGTACCTCGCGGAAGCGAAAACGGCCGCCGGCGACCTCGCGAAACGACGCTCGCTCGCCGACTTCCGCAAGACCAAAGCGACGGAGGCGCGGAAGAAGCGCGAGATGGCCCAGGCCAACGCCATCCCAATCCCCGGCGTCACCGATGGCCCCATGTTCGACCCGAACAAGCCGCCCCAGCCGCTTGCGGGGATCCCGGGCGCCGTGATCGGTCTGGACGAATATGAGCAGGGCCAGAAGGACTGGAAAGACGCCGAGAAGGATTTCAAGGAGAAGGCGCACGCCGCGACCGCGAAATACACCAGCCTCGGGCCCTACCTGATGGGCGGAGGCGACATCGCGGACAGGCTCAAGCAGTTCGCCGAGGAAACGCCGGCCCGATCGGAACACCGGCTCGGCGAGGATTTCGCCGAGAAACTGACCAACATCCAGAAGGTCCGCAGCGAGTTTGGCGGGCGCTACTCGATCTGGAAGCAGCCCATGATCGTCTCGATGATGCACCAAAAGATGGCATCGGATAAGGGTGATCAGCGCTTAGTCACCGACAAAGTGACGGGCATCACCGAAGACGCCAAGCGCAGTCAGGAACTCTACGCGGCCTTGGCGCTGGGCGTGGGGCTGCTCGCGGCGATCCCGACGGGCGGGTCGAGCGTCTTGGCTGGGGTAGCGCTCGCGGCTGCGGTCACCGGCGCGGGCATGAGCGCCTACCACGCCTACGAAGAGTCCCAGGAGTACCTGCTCGGCAGCGCCGCGGCGAACACCTCGCTCGACCGCGCCAACCAAATCTCGCAGGACGAACCTTCGCTCCTCTTTCTCGCAATCGATATCGCCGGCGCTATCGCCGATGTCGCTGGCGCGCGTGTCGCCTTCGTGGCGCTGAAGGAGGCAATCGCTGTCGCGAAGGCGGCGAAGTCGCTCGAAGCGCTGCCGGGCGTGATGCGATCGATGCGGTCGGCCCACATTAGCGGAGCGAACCAGGGCAAGGTCATCGCCGAAGTGCTGCCCTCCGGCGGGGACATCGGCAAGGCGCTGCACGATATCCGCCAGGTCTTCATCAAGACCGCGGAGGGCGCCGCCGACCAAGAGACGGCCATCCTCATGAAGCAGGTTGCCGAAAAGGCGATGAACGAGGGCAAAGTCATCGTCGTGCCTAGCACCAAGGAAGAAGCGAAGGCCGTCATCCGCTTCCGCCTCGAGGCGAAGGGCTTCAAGGGCGAGACGCTCGATGAAGAGGTGATGAGCGCCGTCGATGAACTCTTCAATGGCGCGACGAACGGCTACTATAACCGCGTCGATAAGCTCATCTTCCTCAAGGGGGACATGACGGCGGAAGGGGCCGCTTCGGTCCTTATCCACGAAATGACGCACGCCGGTCAGGACGCCAAGAACATCCTCAACAAGCTGGGGACGTACCACTCGGAGTTCGAGGCGTTCAAAGCGCAGCAACAGTTCCTCGGCCTGCTGCCATCGGATAAAGTGCCCGATGACTTCATCTGGCTGCTCAAGGCAACCGACAGCGACATCGAGAAGCATGTGCTCACCGCCTACGCGGAGCTCGGCGCTGTCAAGCCTACCGGCTTAAGCAACAGCGACATGGCGGCAACAATGTACAGCTCGCTCTTCGGGGGGTAGCGCCATGCTTATCGGCGTGCCAATCAAACAGGCGGAAAACGCGAACAGCCGCGCGTCAAGGCGGGAGGCGTCGGCGTCACGGGCTTCTGCTTCGGCGGCGGCTACGCCTTCGAAGCCGCCATCGCCGACGCGAACGTCAAGGCCGCCGTGCCCTACTACGGCATCTGCCGGCTCCTGAACCAGCTCGCGACCACCAAGGCCGCCGTCCTTGTCATGTACGGCGCCAACGACACCCGCGTCACCGGCCAGGCGGAGCAGGTCAAGGCGGAGCTGACGAAGTCCGGCCAGCCGTTCGACGTCAAGGTCTATCCCGGCGCGAATCACGCCTTCTTCAACGACACCAGCGGAAGCTACAACGCCGAGGCCGCCAAGGACGCCTGGGCGCTCACCCTCGCCTGGTTCCGCAAGTACGTGTGACGGCGGTGCCGGCTCACGCTCCCGCTCGCTCCCGCTT
>CAMAUF010000091.1 GCA_945861295.1 bacterium
TCGGGCGGGATACGAGTGTTGAGGTCGTCGCTATTGGAGAGGCGAAGGAGGCGCAAGTCGGACTCCAAAGAAGGGAGTGGGCGGATCCCATGCGATGCTACCTCACCGCGCCGTCTGGCGACGTAAGCCGCTGCCAAAGCGCGCCAATCGCGACCGCCTCCGCGACGGCTAGATCGCGCTGGCCCGCTTCGTTTTTGTGTATGCCATCTCCCACGAAGTAGGCAGGGTCGCCATGATCCAAGAGGTGCGCCGGCATCGGCAGCCAATCGGGCCGGTATCTGCGCGCAAGTTGCTTGGCGCCTGTCTCGAATTGCGCATGGCGCTTCGCCGCCCGTGTGGCCCCGGCGGCGTCGGCGGCACTGTTGAGGGGAGCGTTAGGCGCACGCACGACCATCGCCACGTCCTCCTGCGCAGCGACGATCCGGCGGTGGGTGGCATCGAGCGCTGAGAGAGCTTCGTCGACCGTGAACGGGGTCGCGCCACCGATTGTCCGCACGCTGAGGTTGCGCGCCGTGCGACACACGGGATTCTCGGCGACCCAGGGCGTCCGCGCCGACTTCTTACCAGCTTTCGCGAGCCGTTTGCCGATCGCGCCAAGGCGTCGCTCCATCATCCGCGGCACCGATTCCCAGGTGACCCAATACGACGACATGCGCAGGTAGACCAGGTCCGGCTCGAACTCCCGCACCCAGCCCTCAACAAGGCCGGGACAGCGAGGCAAGTCGAGGCGGTTTCTTGCCTCACGAGCCTTTTTAATCCACCGGTCGCGGGTTCGAATCCTGCCGCCCCCTGCCGCTCCCCCCGTTTGAACTCGATTTCGGCCTCGGGCAACGAATTATGTCTCCGAAACCCTGACAACTGGATTCTCTCCGCGCCCGCGGGGCGAGCGCGAGCAGGAACGCCATGAGTGACGTATGCCCTTTCGCGCCATCGAACGCCTGCCAAAAGCCATTGTCGATCAGAACTTCTCCGGGCGCAGCACTACGACGTCGGTCAGGAATAGGATCATGGCGTAGTTATCGTAGTAGTGCGCACGCAGACGAGCGGCGATGATATCAGCCGTAGCCGCATCGCACACGACCTCGATGCGAACGTTGCTGCTAGCGTCCCATGCGGAGTTGCGCACACCACGGCTACCCTTCCCGCGGGCGAGCAGAATCCCAACCAGAATTGCGGGTATTTCCAGCACGGCCAGCAGCAGCGGCATATGCGCCTCGACGGCGACCTGCCGGCTGGCGAAATTGGCGACAGCGACGGCGTATGTGCCGACGCTCACCGAGCCGTAGTGTGCGGCAATGGACGCCGCGTCCGCACGCTGGAAGCGGCCAGCGTAGCGTAGCACCGGATACGCGACCAACGGCAGCGCAAATCCCATGGCCATGACCGTGAACACTTGTGGCGCTAAATCGCTGAACGGCTGCCTTGCGAGCTCGACGCCACCCTTCATGCCGATCGCGAGCAGCAGCACCATGCTCATCAAATCGTACGCCGCGGCGGGCAGGCGCAATTCGGATCGCAGTAGCACCGCGAAAACACCGAGCAAGAAGAAGAGGATGATTGGGTCGATTACCGTCAATGCGTTTCTCCTGGCCGCCCGAGTTGCCCGGTGGCGCGGTCAGCGCCCCATGTTCCGGCCGCAGACCCGTGATGCTTGGGCTACCGCGGCGATCACTATTCGGACCTACGCTCCAGTGGTATCGCGACGCTTTGCTCCAGCTCGAAGGCGATGGTCTGGGCGATCTCCTCCGCCTCGTCGCTGTCTTCGCTCAAAATCAAGATGTGCCCCATCTTGCGCCCGATGGAAGCCGGACTCTTGCCGTAGAGATGCAGGCGCGCCGTCGGATGCGACAGTACGGTACGCCAATTGGGCGATCCGTCACGCCAGAGGTCCCCAAGGAGGTTCAACATCACGGCCGGTCGCAGCAGCGAGGGGTCACCCAAAGGGAGGCCGCAGATCGCTCGAATGTGCTGCTCGAACTGCGACGTCGCGCATGCGCCGAAGCTATAGTGCCCGCTGTTGTGGGTGCGCGGTGCGATTTCGTTGACCAAAAGGCCTCCATCTCGCATCAGGAACAGTTCGATGGCCATCATTCCCACGTGCCCCAGCGCGGACGCAATGCGAAACCCGAACTGCTCTGCCTGTCGCGCAAGCTCTGTCGGAATCCGCGCGGGCACGCGGCTCGTATGAAGAATGCCGCGCCGGTGCGAATTCTCCGCAATGGGGTGGAAACGGATGTTGCCACCGAGATCGCGGGCAAGGAGAACCGAGATCTCCCTATCGAAGTGGACGAACGACTCGATGACGGCCGGGGCCTCTCCGAGTGTTCTCCACGCGTCACCAAGGTCCTCTTCGCGATCAACTCGGGCCTGCCCCTTTCCGTCGTAGCCCGAGCGTCGTGTCTTGATTACGCACGGAAATCCCACGGCGCGCGCCGCCGCGCGGAGACTCTCCGCGCTCGATACGGGGGCATTTCGGACCTGCGGCAGGCCCTGCGCCTCCAGGAAACGGCGCTGTTCGAACCGGTCCTGGACGATACGTAACACGTTCGAGGAGGGACGGACGGGCTTCAAGACCTCGAGTCGCTCCAGCAGTTCGGCGGGGACGTGCTCAGTGTCCAAGGTGATCACGTCACTGTGTTCGGCCAAGCTCCTGGCGGCTTCGAGGCTGTCCAAGGCGCCCGTGACGCTGATATCTGCCAACCGCATAGCCGATCCTTCTGGGTCAGGGTCCAGAACCGCGATCCGATAGCCCATGCGCCGGGCCTCTAGCGCCAGCATCCGTGCAAGCTGCCCACCTCCGATGATTCCGATGGTTCCGCCGGGCCAGATCGGGTTCACAGCGTCTCCTCGAGGACGGCGGCGGTCTGCCGGAGGCGGTACTCCTTCAGACGCTGCCTCAGCGCGGAATCGCCGAGCGCAATCACGGCCACTGCCAGCAATGCGGCGTTCGCGGCTCCACTTTCGCCGATGGCGAGAGTGCCGACCGGGATGCCCTTGGGCATCTGCACGATGGACAGGAGCGAATCCAAGCCCTGCAGCGCCTTGGATTGCACGGGGACACCGAGCACCGGCAGCGTTGTCTTGGCCGCCGCCATCCCCGGCAGATGGGCCGCGCCGCCGGCGCCAGCAATGATCACTTGGATGCCGCGTGCCTCCGCGGCCTCCACGTACTCGAAGAGGAGGTCAGGCGTCCTATGCGCCGAGACAATCTTCGCTTCGTAGGGGACCTCAAGTTCCGCAAGCACTTCGGCGGCTCGCCGCATCGTGATCCAGTCGCTCTTGCTCCCCATGATCACCGCTACGCGCGGTGGGGCTCCCGGCTCCATCTTCGTCATCCAGCCGCTCCTCGTTCGGACACGATGCCCCCGCTCTCGTCATCGACGAACGAGGTTCCGCCAATGAGTTGCGGATAGCGCTCGCGGAGCTCCCGCATGGTCGCGGCGATGGAGTCGCTGGCCTCGGTTGCGCCGAAGACCGGGAAGAACGTACCCGGTTCGCCCGACGACCGCGCCGCGGCTGACGTGCTCAAGAGAGCGTCGAGAATCCTCCGTCGACGCTCTCTTGGACTCTCTGCTTCGCGCAGGATGGCGCCGTCCATGCAGCAGAGGGTCCATATCCCTAAGAGGGAGAAGGATTCCCGGATGCCCGCGGCCGCCTCTCCACCAAGCGGGTCGGCCGCAATCGCGCCTGCCTGGGAATTGACCGGAACACCTGTTCCGAGTTCGGCGCAACTACTTGGCCACGTGGGCAGGCCCGCTTCGAGCTCGCGCTTGAGCCAGATCCCCAGGACCTCCTGTCGATCTTCCGCGAAGTGGCGGCGCCGGTAAACCAAGACATCGCTGGCCGCTTCGACGGCGGAGCGCACGTCGCCAGCACTTCGAACCAGAAGGAGCATGCTCATGGAGTAATCCTTCACGTGCAGGGAGACTCTTGATTCGTGACTTCGATCCCGCGTTCCATCCTGCTCACCTGTTCCAGAGCGTGAGCGGATTATACGCGGCGATGGCCGCCGGGAATAGCAGCCGGACAAATGCAAACGCTCTTCGAGCAGCTCTTTGGCGACGTTGCCGGCGCGGAACTGTTCCGCGACACGGGGGTTGAAGTCGCCGCTGTTGGAGAGACGAAGAAGGCGCATTTCCCTAACGGAGAGCGAGCTGGCCGCGAATCCTACCGCACTTGCGCGCTGAGCGGCCTGAGGCGCTGCCAAAGCGCGCCAATGGCATGCGCCTCAGCGATGGCCAGGTCCTGCTCGCCAGCCTCCGTCCGGTGGATGCCATCTCCCAGGAACAGGGCCGGGTCTCCGCGCACGACGAGCTGACCCGGCATCGCCAGCCAATCGGCCCGGTACTTGCGCGCGAGCGCCTTTGCGCCGGCCTCGAACTGCGCGTGCCGCTTGGCGCCACGCGCGGCGCCGGCTGCGTCACCGGCACTGTTGTGGGGGCCGGCCGGCCCTCGCACGACGATAGCGATCTCCTCTCGAGCCGCGACCATCCGCCGGTAGGTCGCGTCCAGCGCCACCAAGGCCTCTTCGACGGTAAATGGCGGCGCCCCGCCGATCCTGCGGACCGTCACCTTGCGGGCGGTCCGATAGACAGCGTTCTCAGCCAACCACGGCGTCCGCGCACTCGATTTACCGGCCTTCGCGATCTGTTTGCCGAGAAATCCTAAGCGGCGCTCCACCAGGCGGGGGGCCGATTCCCATGTGACCCAGTACGCGTTCATGCGAAGAAAGACGACGTCGGGTTCGAACTCGCGCACCCAGCCTTCGGCGAGGCCGGGGAAACGATCGTTGGGCCACAGCAGGCGGGTCTCGACCTCGACCGGTTCGCGCAACCGCTCCTCGAGCAGGCTCTTGGTGATGTTCCCGGCCCGCGACTCTGGCGGTAAGCGCGGGCTGAAATCGCCGCTATTGGAGAGCCGAAGGACGCGCACTCGGAGGCTCGATTCTTCCTAGAGGTTCGGGCGTCCTAACCTATGGGCGGGATCTGTTCAACCGGGCCCAGATCGCGGACAAGGTCTCAGCTTCGGCCAGCGCGATGGCGAGATGGCCCTCCTCGTTTCGATGGATGCGGTCGCCCAGTAAGACGCTCGGGTCGGCGTCGTGTTCGAGGTGCGCCGGGAACGTGAGCCATTCGGTGCGGTAGCGCTCGGCGATCGCTTGCGCGCCCGCGCTGAAACTGGCGAGGCGCTTCTCATTGCGCCGAAGCCCGGCCTTGTCGCCGCCGCTGTTCATCGCCTTAGCCGGGCCGCGGACGACGATGACCGTCTCCTCGCGCCGGGCCAAGAGCCGGACGGTGGCCTCGATAGCGGCGAGGGCTTCATCCACGGTGAACGGGGTCGCGCCGCCGATGGTACGGACGGCGAGGTTGCGCGCCCTGTGGAAGACGGCGTTTTCGGCGAACCAGGGCGTATTCGCGCTGTCTTTGCCGAGCCGCGCAAGGCGCGCGCCCACGCGCCCAAAGCGCCGTCGCAACATCAGCGGCACGGACTCGTAGGTCGTCCAATATTCCGAGAGCAAGAAGTAGACAATGTCCGGCTCGAACTCCTCAGCCCAACCCGACACGAGCTCGGGGCAGCGCGGAGTCGGCCAAAGGAGGCGCGTCTGCACCTCGACCGTCTCCTGCAGCCGCTCTTCAAGCAGCGCCTTCACCACGGAGCCCATGCGCCGCTCCGGCGGGATGCGGGCGTTTATGTCGTTGCTGTTGGAAAGCCGGAGGATACGCATCGTCGCTCGCTCAGTCATGTTGATGGGGCCGAGAGCGTAACGGCTCACGATCCTATCGCCGAGTGCGTCCACTTCGCCATCAGTCAGGCGAGCGCTTGCAGCGTACACGCGACGGGGCGGAGCCGCCGCCTGGTACAATCACCGCCATGACGCCGTTCACCATCGCCTGCTGCCAAGTTCGCGCCCACGATATCGACGACGCCGAGGCGAACCTCGCGCAGATCCTCGAGGCCCTCGACGAAGCGGGCAGGGCGGGCGCGCAGCTCGTCCTCCTGCCGGAGTGCGCCTATCCGGCCTACTACCTGAAAGACGACAAGCCTTACGACCGCCCGGGCGTCAGGCCATATGCCGAGGTCTGCCGCCTCTTCGGCGAGCGGGCCAAGCGGTACGGCTTCTGGCTGGCCGCCGGGATGGCCGTCCCACACGAGGACGGCGCGCTCACCAACAGCGGCGTCGTCTTCGGACCCGATGGCGAGGTGCGGGGCCGGTACGACAAGAGCTTCCTTTGGCATTTCGATACGGTCTGGTTCGCAAAGGGCCGGGAGTATCCTGTGTTCGACGCCGGTTTCGCCAAGTTCGGCGTGCTCATCTGCGCCGATGGCCGCCAGCCCGAAGTCGCGCGGATGCTTCGCATCAACGGCGCCGAGGTGATTTGCGACCTGACGGCCTGGGTCTCGTGGGCGCGGACGCCGGAAACGTTGAGCACGACGCAGTGCGAGTACCTGATGCCGGTGCGCGCCTATGAGAACGGCGTTTGGGTCGCCGCTGCCGACAAATGGGGCCCGGAGGACGGCTCGATCGTCTACGCGGGCCGCTCCTGCGTGATCGACCCCGACGGCGTGACGCGGGTGGCGGCGCCGAGCACCGGCAACGCCGTTGTCACCCACCGCGTCGAGCCCAGCTTTGCCGAACTCCGTCCGCGCCGGCCGGCGCTCTATGGCACACTGCGCCAGGAATACGAAACCCTGCCGGCGGCGACCTTCGAACGCGAGGCGCTCGTCCCCAGCGCGGCGGTGGGCCGCGTGGCGATCAGCCCCGGCCCGCGCGATTGGGCGCCGGCCGAGGTCGCACGGCGGTATCGCGCGCTTCGCACCCAGGATGCGGACATCGTCATTTTTCCGGGGATGACCGGCCTGGACGGCTGGCAGGTCGACCTGCCGGAGATTGAGGCGGCCGTCCGGGAGTTGGGCGGCGTCGCCGTCGTCCCGGTGCGCACGACGGGTTGCAACCTCAAAGAGAGCATCGCCATCGTGATGCCGGAGCGGACGGTCGAGCATGTCGTCACGCATGGCCGCGGCATCGACCTTGGCGAAACGCCCGCGGTCGTGATCGCGACCGCCGCCGGCAATCTCGGCGTGGTCGGCGGCGACGAGGGCCTCGTGCCGGAGGTCGCCCGCTGTCTCGCTCTCAACGGCGCCGATGTCATCGCCTGGTCGCTGTTCGAACCAGATGGCATGGCCGAACGCGTGGCTCGCTGTCGCGCCGATGAAAACAGGGTATACGTCGCGGCTGCCTGGCCGGGCGGCGGCCTGATCGCGAACCCCGACGGCGGCGTCATGACGGCCGTCCCGGAAGGGCTCGATGTGGCGATGACGGCGGGTGTCAGCCGCGCCATGAGCCGCTGGAAAGAAAAAGCGCCCGGCACGCACGTCTTCCGCGACCGCACGCCGGAGGCCTACGGGCCGTTGACGCGGTAAACGCCTCGCGCCAAAGAAGGCCGGTCGAACGACCGGCCTTCTTTTCTGCACGCGGCGAATGGCGGCGGCTATGAGCCGATGCGCCCGCCGCCGTCCTTCATGACGAAGACGACGCTTGGGCGCGGCTCGGCGCCATCGGGGAACTTGCTCGTCAGCGCGTCGAGCTTCGAGCCCTCGCCCGGATGTTGGATGGTGACGAACAAGGTCTCGTACCGTTCGTCGAAGCCGAGGCTCGCGGTTTCGCCGCCGGGCACGCCG
>CAMAUF010000092.1 GCA_945861295.1 bacterium
GGTGTCCGACCTTGTCCGCGCGGGCGCCGGGCGCGGGGAAGGCGAGGCGATCCATGATCTCGCGCTTGCCCGCGACCGCCCCGCCCGGCAGGCCGCCCGCAAGGATCTTCGCGAGCGTCGTCAGGTCGGGCACGACGCCTTCGACCTCCTGGACACCGCCCGGCGCCCACCGGAAGCCAGTGACGACCTCGTCCATGATGAAGACGATGCCCCGCTCTTTGGTGAAGGCGCGGAGGTCGTGGAGGAAGCGCTGCGGCAGTGGCAGCGCCCCGCTGGTCGCGCCCGCCGGCTCGAGGATGATGGCGCCGATGTCGCCGCGCTGGGCGACGGTTTTGGCGACCACCTCCATTTCGGGCGCGACGACCGCCACGGAATCGAGGGTGGCGGCCGGGACGCCGGGCGGGATTGCGCCGCCGGCGTAGCGCGAGCCCGCGATCAGGTAGTCGTGCCAGCCGTGGAAGTGCCGGTCGAACTTGAGCACGCCGGGCTTGCCGCTCGCCGCTCGCGCCAGCCGGAGGGCCATGAGCGTCGCCTCGGTGCCGCTGCTGGTGAAGCGCACGACCTCGGCCGAGGGCACGATGCGGACGATCGCTTCGGCCCAGGCGACTTCGAGTTCGTGATTGCCGCCGTAATGTGTGCCCCGCGCGAGCTGTGCGGCGACCGCGCCCTGCACGGCCGGAAAGTTGTGTCCGAGCAGCAGTGAGCCGTGGCCCATCACGTAGTCGACGTACTCAAGGCCATCCACGTCCCACTTTCGCGGCCCATCGGCGCGTTCGAGCGCGATCAGGAACGGCCGCAAGTAGCGGCTGTCGTGCGTCACCCCGCTGGGGAGGACCTTGACGGCGCGCTCGTGGAGGGCGGCGGAGCGCGGATGCAGGGCGGCGTAGTCGGACTCGATGTTCATGGCGTCATGATATCGCCGCACCGCCCAACACAAACCACGAAGGGCCGGTTCTCGGGCCGGAGTTCCACGACGCCGCACTTCATGAAGGGACAGCGTCACCGATGAGTTCGCTGTGACACTCTAACTCACCAGCGACAGTCCGGAGGCGTCGCTCGCCCGTCGCGCGGCCACATCGTACGGTTACTCACATGGCGTCGCGGCATTCGATCCTCCACATGGGCAATCTGCTGATGGTCCAGGAGCGAGAGCGGTGGCTTTCGCGCTTCGTCGCGCGCCAGTGGCCCGAGCGCGACTCCCTTGACGGCTTTGCCGTCTTCGAGGCCGGCTGCTCGACGGGCTACAACCTCCGGCTCTTCGTCCAGTGGGGCGGCCGGCCCGAAGACATGGCGGGCCAAGACCTGGACCCCGATCTGACCGCCTACTGCGTCGCCCATGCCCCCGAAATCCGCGTCCATACCGGAAGCGCCGACGCCATCCCCGAGCCGGACGAGCGCTTCGACCTCGCCCTCGCCTTCACGCTCTTCAGCAGCGTCCCCGACGACGAAGTAGCGGCCGGGATCGCGCGCGAACTGATGCGCATCACCAAGCCCGGCGGGGCGATCGTTGTCTACGACATGCGCCGCAAGAGCGGCAACGCCGCGGTGCATCCTATCCAGCGCGCCGAACTCGCGCGCTGGTTCGCGCCCGGGCGGGTGACGACCGAAACGATCACGCTTGCGCCGCCGATCGCTCGGAGGATTGGGCGCTGGCTGCCCTGGGCGTACGGCCCACTGGCGCGCGTGCCGTTCCTGCGCACCCACGCCATGCATGTCATCCGACGGCCCGCGCTGCCGTTGGCCCGGACGGACGGCTAGCCGAGCGCCTCGCGGACCTTGGCGGCCCGAATGCGGCCGTGGGAGGCGTTCCAGACGGCAACGCCTTCCCGCATCACGATCACTTGCGGCGATTCGTGCTTGACGCGCGTGCTCCGCTCGACCTCGCGCTTGAGGTCGTGCTGATAGGTGACATCGATGAGGTGCACGTCGCCGCCCAGTCCCTCCATCTCTTCGAAGGCATCCGCGCTGATCGGGCACGTCGGGTCATGGAGAAACACCACAGCCAGGTGAGGGGCCGCGAGGACTGCGCGCAAGGCGTCGGCATTCGCGATAGGGAGGAAGGATGTGCGCTGACTGGTCATACAGCCACCATATCAGAGCCGGACTCGCGGCCAAGGGCGCGGGACGGCACAGTGGAGGGAGACGCCGTCGCACTGCGGCAGCGAAGACACGGGAGTCGAGCGATGGCAGCGAGTCCAGCGGCCGAAGCGGGTGAGCACCTCGATGGCTTCAATCGAGACCAGCTCAGCCTTTTCCTCTATCAGATGGTCCTCATCCGCCGCTTCGAAGAGAAATGCGGCGAGATGTATACCAAGGGCAAAATCCGCGGCTTCCTCCACCTCTATACGGGTCAGGAAGCCTGCGCGGTTGGCGCGTTGAACGCGCTCGCGCCTCACGACAAGATCGTCACGCACTACCGCGACCATGGCCACGCCATCGCCCGCGGCCTGCACCCTAACGCCGTCATGGCCGAACTCTACGGCAAGGTCGATGGCTGTTCCGGGGGGCGCGGCGGTTCGATGCACCTCTACGACGCCTCGCTCGGCTTCCTCGGCGGCTACGCCATCGTGGCGGCGCACCTGCCGCTCGCTGTCGGCCTCGGCCTCGCCGCCAAGATGCAAAAGACGGACGGCCTGGCGCTGTGCATCTTCGGCGACGGCGGCGTGGGCGAGGGCGAGTTCCACGAGGCCCTGAACCTTGCGGTGCTCTGGCAGACGCCCGTCGTCTTCTTCTGCGAAAACAACCTCTACGGGATGGGCGTGCCCTTCGGCGCCTCGCTCTCGACCGAGATCCCGAAGCTGGCCGCGGCCTACAACATGCCGGCCGTCAGCGTTGATGGCATGGACGTGCTCGCGGTCCATCGGGCGACTCAGGAGGCGGTGGCCCACTGCCGCGCCGGGAAGGGGCCCTACTTCATCGAGGCGATGACCTACCGCTACCGCGGCCACTCCATGGCCGACCCCGAGTTGTACCGCTTGAAAGACGAAATCGAGGCGGCCAAACGCCGCGACGCCATCGAGCACTTGAAGGCGGATATGACGCTGGCCGGCTGGCTGGACGACGCTGCCTACGAAGAAGTCGCGGCGCGCGCCGAACGCGTCGTCGAAGAAGCGGTCGCCTTCGCGGAAGCGAGCCCTGAACCGGGCCTTGCCACGCTGCACGACCGCATCACCAAGGAGCCCGCCAATGGCTGAGATGCGCTTCCGCGATGCCCTGCGCGAGGCGCTCCGCGAGGAGCTGATCCGCGACCCGCGCGTCTTCCTGATGGGCGAGGACATCGGCCTTTACGGTGGCAGTTACGCCGTCACCAAGGGCTTGCTCGACGAATTTGGCCCCGAACGCGTGCTCGATACGCCGATCGCCGAGTCCGGGATCGTCGGGGCGGGGATCGGGGCGGCGATGGGCGGGCTCCGGCCGATGGTCGAACTGATGACGATCAACTTCAGCTTCCTCGCCCTCGACCAGATTGTAAACTCGGCCGCCAAGCTCTACTACATGTCGAACGGCCAGATCAACGTCCCGATGGTGATCCGCATGGCAAGCGGCGGCGGCAGCCAACTCGCCGCCACGCACAGCCACAGCCTCGAAGGGCTCTACGCGCACTTCCCAGGCATCAAGGTTGTCTGTCCTTCAAACCCCGCCGACGCCAAGGGGCTCCTCAAGCGCGCCTTCCGCGACGACAACACGGTCGTCTTCATCGAGCACACAGCCCTCTATAGCATGAAGGGCGAAGTGCCGGACGACCCCGAGTTCACGATCGAGTTTGGCAAAGCCAACATCCTGCGCGAAGGCAAAGACGTGACGATCATCGGCTACAGCGGCAGCGTCTGGCAGGCCTCCCGGGCCGCCACGATGCTCGAATCGCAGGAAGGCATCAGCGCCGAAGTTATCGACCTCCGCACCTTGCGCCCGCTGGACATCGACACGGTGATTGCCTCGGTCAAGAAAACGAACCGCGCCGTCATTGTCGAAGACGACTGGAAGTTCGGCGGCTTCGCCGGCGAACTCAGCGCCCAGATCATGGAGCGCGCCTTCGACTGGCTCGATGCCCCGGTCGCCCGCGTCTGCGGCAAGGACGTGCCGATGCCATACAACCGGAACCTCGAGTTCGCCGCCCTGCCATCCGAAGAGGACGTCGTCGACGCCGTCCTCGCCATGCTGTAGGAGCTTCCCGTGGCCATCGAAGTCACCATGCCCCAGATGGGCGCAGATATGACCGAGGGCGCCCTCGTACGTTGGCTCAAGCAGCCTGGCGACGTTGTCAAGCGCGGCGACATCCTCGCCGAGATCGAGACGGACAAGGCGACGGTTGAACTCGAAGCCTTCGAAGCCGGCATCGTGCAACAGCTCGTCGTCGCTGAAGGCGAAACGGTGCCGGTCGGCCAAGTGATCGCGATCCTAGCGGCGCCCGGAGAGGTTGCGGCCGTGGCTGAGCCGCCGCGCTTGCCCCGGCCGGCCGTCAGGGAACGGAAGGTCGAGGGCGGCGCTACGGCGCGTCCGGCCGCTCCGCGTGCCCCCGTCTTGGAGGGCGAGGCGGACGAGCGGCTACGGATCTCCCCCGTCGCGCGCCGGATCGCCGCCGAAGCGGGACTCGACATTCGCGCGATCGCGGGCACGGGCCCAGATGGTCGCGTGCTCCGCCGCGACGTCGAAGACGCCCTCCGCGCGCAGCCACTCGCCGCCGCCAGCCAGCCCACCGCTGCCCCGTCCACACCACCGACGCCGCGACCAACGGCTCCCGCGCTCGCGGCGACCACGGCGGGCCGCATCGAAACGGCGAGCAAAATACGCCAGGCGATCGCGCGCCGGATGACGCTCTCCAAGCAGACCCAGCCGCACTACTACCTCACCCTCGACATCGATATGACCGCCGCGCTCACCTTTCGCGAACAAGTCAATGTGTCCGCCAGCGACGCGCAGCGCGTCAGCATCAACGACCTCGTGGTAAAGGCGTGCGCGCTGGCCCTCGGGCGGCACCCGCGCTTCAACGCCGAGTTCGGCGACAACGGCCTCACCTATCACGACGAAATCAACATCTGCATCGGCATCGCCCTGGACGACGGCCTGATCGCGCCCGCCATCCTCCATTGCGACGAGAAGACGCTGGGCAAGATCGCGGCCGACGCAAAGGACCTGATTGCGCGCGCCAAGAGCGGCCACCTCAAAGCCGACGAGTACAGCGCTGGGACCTTCACGATCACGAACCTTGGCGCCTACGGCGTGGAGATGCTGATCGGCATCATCAACCCACCCCAGGCCGCGATCCTCGGCGTGGGTTCGGTGCTGCCGCAAGCGGTCGTCCGCGATGGGGCCATCGTCGTCCGCCAAGTCATGAAGGTCGCGCTCAGCGCCGACCACCGCGTCACCGACGGCGCCGAGGGCGCGCGATTCATCAAAGAGATCCAAGGCATCCTCGAAAATCCGGCGAGCATGTCGCTCTGATGGCCGAGCCGGAGGCGCCGCTGGTCTGGATGGACATGGAGATGTCGGGGCTCGACCCGGCGACCTGCGAGATCCTCGAAGTCGCCGTCATCATCACCGACGGCAACCTCAACGAGCTCGCCATCGGCCCGGAAATCGTCATCCACTGGCCCAACGCCGTCCTCGACGCCATGGACGGCTGGTGCACCGAACACCACGGCAAGTCCGGGCTGACGGCGGCCGTCAGGGCCTCGACAACCACGTTAGCGGAGGCCGAGACGGCGCTGCTCGCGTTCCTTCAGGAGGGCACGCCGAAAGGCGCCTCGCCGCTTTGCGGCAACACGATCCACCAGGATCGCGCCTTCCTCCAGAAAGGCATGGCCGCGGTCGACGCGCACTTGCACTACCGGAACGTCGATGTGTCGACGCTGAAAGAACTGGTCCGGCGCTGGTACCCGGATTTGCCGAAGTTCGAGAAGCGCGAAACCCATCGCGCACTCGACGACATCCGCGAATCGATCGCGGAGCTCCGCTACTACCGCGAGCGCGTCTTCACGGAGGCGTGAAGAGACTCCGCCATTACGGGCCAATTCGTTAGGATCGGCGGACACCCATCCATCGGAGATGCCAGCATGACCGCAAGCGCCGCAGTCCGGGACGTGACCGACGCCACCTTCGCAACGGAGGTCTTGGAGCTTTCGAAGTCGAAGCCGGTGGTCGTTGACTTTTGGGCGCCGTGGTGCGGCCCCTGCCGCGTGCTGGGCCCGATCATCGAACGCGTGGCGGCCGAATACGGCGACGATGTCCAGCTCGTGAAGCTAAACACCGATGAAAATCCGCGGACCGCGACGCAGTTCCGGATCCAGGGCATACCGGCGGTCAAGGCGTTCCGCAACGGCAAACTCGCGGCCGAGTTCACGGGCGCGGTCCCAGAGCCGCAGGTCCGCGCCTTCTTCAAGCGGATCGCGCCGGGCGAAGCCGAAAAAGCAGCCAAGTTGGCCGCCTCCGCGGCCCAAAACGGCGATACGGCCGCCGCGGAAGCCAGCTTCCGAGATGCACTCCGGGCGGCGCCCAACAATGCGGACGCGCTGGTCGGCCTCGCCGAACTGTTGATCGGCCGCGGCGAGTTCGCGGGAGCCCAAGAACTGGTCGCCAAGGCGCCCGGCGACCGGCGGGCGAAGGTGCTCGGCCACCGCCTTTTCCTCCGGGAGTTCGCGGAGAAGCACACCGGCGAGGACGTCGCGGGCGAAGCGGCGCGCTCGCCTCGAGACCCGCGGGCGCTCTATCGCTGGGGCGTGTTACTCGCCAGCCAGGGCAAGCACGAAGGCGCCCTCGAACAGCTCCTTGAGTCGATCCGCATCGACCGGACCTTCGCGGGATCGGCAGCGCGCAAGGCCGCGCTCGCGATCTTCGATATCCTCGGTTCCGACTCGCCGGTGACGCGGGACTACCAGCGCCGTCTCAGCAACGTCCTGTTTTAGACGTCGGGCCGATCGTGCCAGCGTTGAACCTGCCGCCCAATTCGGGGTAACGTGGAAGCTCGCGTGCCCCCGTAGCTCAGTGGATAGAGCAGAGGTTTCCTAAACCTTGTGCGCAGGTCCGATTCCCGCCGGGGGTATACCGACATTCGATTAACGCTCCCTGCGGTCTGCGGGAGCGGTTGCGGGTCGAACCACGCACACCGCCCCCGTAGCGAGGAGCTACATCCGCTCGATGATCGTAGCTGTGCCCATGCCGCCGCCGGTGCACATCGCGATTAGCGCCGTCGACTTATTCGAGCGCTCGAGCTCGTCGAGGGCCGTCTGGATGAGCATGCCGCCGGTGGCGCCGATCGGGTGGCCGAGGGCGATGGCGCCGCCGTTCACGTTCAGGCGCTCGTCGTCGATCCCGATCTCGCGCTTGAACTTGAGGATGACCGAGGCGAAGGCTTCGTTGATCTCGAAGAGGTCGATGTCTTCCTTGCGCATTCCGGCTTTCCTCATCGCGATTTGGGCCGCGGGCGCCGGCGCAGTCAGCATGATCACGGGCTCCGCGCCCGCCGTCGCCGTCATCACGATCCGGCCGCGCGGCTTGAGGCCGTGCGCCTTCGCGTATTCAGGAGAGGCGAGCAGGATCGCGCTGGCGCCATCCACGACCCCAGACGAGTTGCCGGCGTGGTGCACGTGGTTGACGCCGCTGATCAGCGGGTAGACGGCGCGGCAGATCTCGTCGAAGGTCCGGCTGTCGTTGCCCGGGTTCATTACGCCCAT
>CAMAUF010000093.1 GCA_945861295.1 bacterium
TGGAAGGCCACCGAAGTGCATCCCTCTGCACCCAAATCAACGCTCGGCCAATTACGCAAGTAAGTACTAGAGACACGGAGCTGGCGCAAAGGGATTCAAGTCTGATCGAGGGCGGCAGCATTATCAGCCACGCTTCAGATCATGGGCCAGACAGTAGCCCACGACAGCGTTGTCCAGAAGCTTGGACCTCGCCGTGCGCCACCCGCCATTCATGTGTTCCCCCAAGCCGCCTACGCCCACAGCGATGTGGTGGTAGGCCCGGAGGACCTCTTCAACCGCCACGCGCTGGCCGGCCTGAAACTGATTCGGGTACCAGCCGAAGAACGGTCGAGTATAGGCACGGTCGATGGGGGCGACGAGGTCGGGCAGAATATGGTGAATGGCCTTGGAGTGAGCCACGAGTGGCGCTTTGTTCTCCACGATACCGAGCGTGTCGACCAATAATCGGACTGCCGCAACAACGCGGCCCACGTCGAGTTTCGGGTCATCGATCATCTGGCCATCCAGCGATGAAAAGGCAGAACGTTGAGCCCAGAGCCGCTCAGAGAACTGGTCGAACGGCACCAGTATCGATCCGCGCCTGCCGATGCCCCAGGCTTGCAAGGCGCCGTACAGACTCTTGAGGAAGTCCTGATCATCAATTGCTGAGGAGGCCGATCCTCGCTTGGCCCTTAGCTGGAGGGTTGCGACATGAAGCTCCAGTTGACCGGCACGACGGAACGGGGTCTGTTCATCAAAGACCGACAGGTAGTAGGGGAAGCGATCGAGCAGCCCCTGCACGTTGGCGCTTGCGAAATCATCTCGCTTGGTCAAAATGGTCCCCCCCGAAGCCGCAGCTAGTCCACGCTCGCGGGCGCCGGAGAACCGCTGTGCACCGGGCGCATCGTGACTCGGTGCGCTCGGTATCGCGGGCCCAGGGCTTGGGCACGACCGTGCTTACGGACAAGCCGAACTTCATGACCCGTCGCTCCTCGTTGCTTCCGCCCGCCGCATTCTGCCACGAATCTGGGTATCCGGCGCAGCGTCAGGCGCGCCTGCGACGGCTTGGCGCTGCCGCTGGCGCGATAGCCCGGAGCCCTCGGGCGCGCTCCGCCTGCAGCCGCTCGATCGTAAACACGCTCCGGCTGTCGACGCGCATCCGCAGCCGCCGCTTGCGGTCGCGACGGTCCCAGAGTTCGGCCGTGGAGATGGCGTCGGCGGTCATGATCCTATCGTAGCCGATTCCGAGCGCGGGGCGCGACTACGCCTCGAATGGCTCGAACTGCTCCACCAACGTATCGAGGCCGAGCGGTAACGGAGGCCGCAGCGCCGTGCCCGCGAACGAATCCGCGAGGTTGCGGGCGACAGGGCTCGTGCGGCGGTAATGACGCCCACCGGAAAGCGCGAACAGCTCGGCCGTCAGCTTGGTCGCTTCTTGCGTCACGTAGGTCTTGGTCCGTACGACGCGCAGGCGATAGCTCGGCGAGGACTGGAAGTGCCAATCGCGCGCGGTCTCGCGCAGGTAGGCCTGCAGCGCTTCGTAGCGCATCTGGGCTTCGCTCAGGCGCAGGCGCAGAGCGGGCGACGACGGCGCAGGGTGCGAAAGCGCCGCCAGCGTCGCCGCCGCGCAGCCCAGAGGTACGGCGGCGAAGAGCAGATAGAACTGGTGGACCGGCTGCATCGCGAGGATGAAGTTTGGGAAGCCGAGCAGATCGGCGGCGGCGTTGTCGTAGCGGACGCTCTGGCTCTCGGTCGACCGCATGCCGAAGCCGTCCCAATCGTTCAGGATCGTGACTCCGGGCGCATCGGTCTGGGCGAGGAAGAACTCGACCTTTCCACTGCCCGGGAGCGCTCCTTCCTCGACCAGCGCGGTCGAGAAGAAGGTGCTGGCGAACCTGCCGCCGGTCGCGAGGATCTTGTCGCCGCTGAGACGCGCCCCTGTGGCTGAGATGGCGGCGCGCGTCTTGATGCTGTCGAGCGCTCCGCCGGCGCCCTTCTCGGAGTTGCAGGCCGCGTACAGGCGTGCGGCGCGGTAATCCGCCGCGATGCGCTCCACCTGTTCGAGCCATGCTGTGCGATGTGTTTCGGGGACCAGGCCCGGCGGGGCCGCGAGAGCTGTCGCCAAACCCAGGGGCATGGACGCGATCAGGGCGGTGGACGGCGATGCCGTCGCGACCGCGCGGATGGCCTCGACCGTATCCACGCAGTTCATGCCGGCCCCGCCCATGCTCGGAGGGAACGGCGCGGCGATGATGCCAGCCTCGAATAGCGCGGCGAGGTTGGCGGCGGGAAAGGCCTCGGGTGCGGCGGCGTCCCGCTCCGCAAACCCAGAAAAGAGATCCTGCATCGCACCGGCCATCGTTCCCTCGCATGGGCTTCGCCCGGCGGCCACGATACCAGGAACCGGGACTTGGCACTCACGACTTAGTCGAGGTAGTCGCGGAGTTTCCGGCTGCGGCTCGGGTGGCGGAGTTTTCGCAAGGCCTTCGCCTCGATCTGGCGGATGCGTTCCCGCGTCACCCCAAACTCGCGGCCGACCTCTTCGAGGGTGCGGCTGCGGCCATCTTCCAGGCCAAACCGAAGCTGCAAAACGCGCCGTTCGCGACTCGTCAAGCTCGCGAGGACATCCTCGACCTGCTCGCGGAGGAGCTGTTGGCTGGCGGCTTCGGCTGGCGCGAGGGCGCCTTCGTCCGGGAGGAAGTCGCCGAGATGGCTGTCCTCTTCCTCGCCGATCGGCGTCTCCAGCGAGACAGGCTCCTGTGACACCTTTTGGATCTCGCGGATGCGCTCGGGCGTGTACATGAGCGCGTTGTCGGCCTTGCCGCTTTCGGTCATGCCGCGGGCGATCTCTTCGCTCGTCGGTTCGCGGCCGTACTCTTGCACAAGCCGCCGGCTGACGCGGACGAGCTTGTTGATGGTTTCGACCATGTGCACGGGGATGCGAATTGTCCGCGCTTGGTCCGCGATCGCGCGGGTGATCGCCTGGCGGATCCACCAGGTGGCATACGTCGAGAACTTATACCCTTTGCGGTAGTCGAACTTCTCGACCGCACGAATGAGGCCGATGTTGCCTTCCTGGATCAAGTCGAGGAGCGACATGCCGCGCCCGATGTACTTCTTGGCGACGGAGACGACGAGGCGCAAGTTGGCTTCAGTCAAGCGGCGTTCGGCGCGGTCGCCGTTGTGTTTGATCTGCTCGAAGTGGTAACGGAGCTTGTCTTCGAGCGGCGCGATCTTCTCCACGAGGTTGTCGGCGGGCGGCACGAGCTCTTCTTCGCCGCCAGCGCACTCGCCCATCTGCAAGACCAGGTCGGGCGTCAGGATGTGGGTCACCGTCGAGAGGAGGACGACCTCGGCGTGGGTGCGTTCGCCCTCGTCGGTTTCGGGGCGCTTGAGCTTGGTGTTGACGTACCTGCGAAAGTCTAGGTCCATCTCGCCGTCGATAAGCCCGCGGAACTGGGTGTCGCCGAGCATCTCGGAGAAGCTGAGGGCCTTGAGCTTTTGGGCGTGGGCGTTCCGCCAGCGGGCCGCCAGACGGGGGATCTCGACGCCATTCTCGTCCATGACTGGGGCTTTTTTGGCGGCCAGCTTCTCGTAGTCATCGATGAACGACTTGGAGTTTTTGTAGACGGCATTGACGCCGGTCCACTGTTCCAAGAGAGACACGGCGACGCGCGCGGCGGAGGGCGGGTGACCGTAGGAGGCGACGTAAGCCTCTTCGATTTGGCGGAGGTGGATGCCCTCTTCCATCTGCCGGGCGAGGTGTTTCTCGTCGTCAGCGGTGAGGAGGTAGACCTTGCCGATCTCGCGCAGGTACATGCGCACGGGGTCGTCGATGCCGTCCGTCTCGTCGGCCAGCAGGGCGACCGAGTCGGCTTCTTCGTCCTCTTCGTTGTCGGCGGTGTTTTCGTCCTCGTCTTCGGCGGGCGTTTCGGGGGTGGCCTCTTCGTCGGATTCGGCTTCGCCGAATTCGCCATTGGCAAGCCGGCTCAAGACGCTGCCGATCATGTCATCGGCCGTGGCGCCTCGGGTTTGGGTCAGGGTTTCTTCAGTCATGCTTCGTGGTCACCCTCGGGGCACATTGGCGGGGCGCTGGAGAACGTGATCCCGCGTTGGGCAAACTTCTCCTTATCCCACTGTAGCAAGCCCTCGCCCGCTTGGGAAGGGATTTCAGCGCAAATAACGGCGAATGTGTGCGGAGAGGTGGGCGTGCAGGGTGGGCGCCGCCACCAGCAGGCCGCGAACGACCGGGTCGCGCTGATTGTAGGGCAGCGCCACGCCGAGGATGTCGGTGACGTGAATCCCGGCGGCGGCGCACAGGGCCGCGCCGGCAGCCACGTCCCACTCACTGCGGCGGGTGCCCGTGATGACCGCGTCGCCCTTGCCCGCGGCCACGAGCGCCAGCCGGTAGGCGACGCTCCCGACTCCCCGTGTACGCGCGCCGGGCGGAAGCGGGGGGATATCATCCCATTCCTGCTCGCCGCGCCCAACCAGCACGTCGAACCGCGATTTCAGTCCGGCCGAAGGCGGTCGCGGCGCGCTGGAATCCACGACGGCGGCGAACAGCTCGCCCTTGGCGGGGTTATAGACGACGCCAGCCACCGCCTGGCCGTCCACGACCAGGCCGACGGAGATCGCGTATTCGGGGACGCCGCTCAGGTATTCGCGCGTCCCGTCGATCGGATCGACGATCCAGAGGCGGTCCTTCGCGTGGCGTGCGGCCGTGTCCTCGTGTTCTTCGCTGAGCCAGCCATCGCCCGGGAAGGCCCCGATGATCGCAGAGTGCAGCATCTCGGCCGCCCGGATGTCCGCCTCGGAGACGAGCTCCCAGCCTTCCTTCCGGCCATAGCGCAGCCCCTCGCCGCGTCGCATCCGCGCGACCTCGTCGCCAGCCGCCTGCGCCGCCGCGATCGCGACGGCCAGCTCGGCGCTGAAGGGGCCCGTGCCGACACTCATGCGTCGAGCCGGCGGAGCGCCGGGCCGGCGCGGCGGCTCGCACTGGGGCGGGCGGGCCCGGGCCGCGAATGACACGGAACTGGTCGCAAGGTCACGCAAACGCCGCCATGATCTCTTCGAAGGCCTTTAGCTGCCCCCCGCGGGTCGAGGACGGGACGACGATGGGCGTGCTCACGCCCGCGGCGAACCAGGCTTCGAGGCCGGCGAGAACCTCAGCACGCGGTCCGTAGAGCGTCGCATCGGAGAGCCAACGGTCGCTCATCAGGGCTGACAAACCGTCGCGGTTGCCAGCGGCCAGGGCCGCCTCGATGGCATCCATTTCTTCCGTATAGCCCGCTTCGCGCCAGTAATTGCGATAGTTGGGCAGGGTGACGTAGCCCGTGAGGACGCGCTTCATGACATTCGCGGCGGCCTCGCGGTCATCGTCGATGCAGGTTGGGATCATGTCTCCGACGAAGAAACCAGCGTCACGGCGCGCCGCCGGGACGTGAGCCAGCGAGGCCAGCATGTGGGACCGCGAGGCATTGGCCCAAACCGCGCCGTCGCCGACTTCGACCGCGAGGTCAACCATCTTGGTGCGGAGGGTGGCAAGGACGATCGGCGGCAGTTCTCCAACCTGTGGGGCGAGTGCGCGGATCTTGCCGATGTACTCCCGCATGTCGCTCAGCGGCTTGCCGGCCGCGACGCCCATGCGGCTGTGGGTCGGGCCGTGGCTGACGCCAAGGCCGAGGACGAAGCGCCCGCCCGAGACCTCGTGGATGTAGGCGGCCGATTGCGCCATGTCGAACGAATGGCGGAAATAGATCGGCGCGATCGACGTGCCGAAGCGCAGCGTCGTCGTGGTATGGGCCATGGACAGGCACAACCCCAGGCTGTCGCCGAAGCTCGCGCAGTAAACGCCGGCGAATCCGGACTTTTCGATCGCCTGGGCAAGTTCGATGGTGGTCTTCCGGCGTCCAGCCACCGCGGCGAGGGCCAACGCGGGCATCCGCATACTCAAGCCTCCAGATTGCTTCGCAGGAGCGTACGGCTGGGACCAGCTTCGGGCGACTGAGGCGACAGTGGGGCACGCGATCAGCGGCGCGCCGCGACGCCTTGGCGATGAAAGTCTGCGACGGGTAGGGCGATGGGGAGGTTCCGGGGGCCGGGCTGTTGTTGGGCCAGTATCCCGTTGGCCATGGCGCGAAGGGCCCGGGCCGCGGGAGACTGTGGGGCGCGGATGGCGACCGGCGCGGCGGGCCCAAACTTGGAGGCGGACGGTTCGAACGGGACCAGCCAGGCCGTCGGCACTCCGGTCAGCAGCAGGACATCTTCGATCCCGAGCGAGAGATCGCGAGTCGTCTCGCCAACGACGAGGTGAGCGCGTTTCATATCGAAGCCGGACTCCTGCAGCATGCCGAGTAGGGAGGTCGCCCCCTTGGCGCCGGTGCGCTCGTGATTGGAAACGACGAGGACATCGTCGGCCTGGGCGACCGCCCCGGCCACGATGTCGCTAAGGGAATTCGGCGTGTCGACGATGACAAAATCAGCGAACTCGGCTGTCCGCCGCACGACGTCGTCGAGGTCGGCCTCGGCCACGTTGTTAATCGACCGCACCGTGCCGCGCGCGATCGGCTCTGCGACGGTGGCCTCCCGCCGCGGCGCTTCCCGGCCGCCATAGGCGACCGAAATAAGCCCGACCGACTTGCCCGCGTCTTCCGCCAGGTGCCAGGCGGCGTTGACGGCGATGAACGTCTTACCTACCCCGCCCTTGGGAGCCGCAACGGCAATGACACGCCCCAGCCGTCGCCCTGTGCGGAGCTCCAACACGAGTCGCTCCCAGAAACCGGGGGCGTCCGCTCCCGCACGACTTGTCTCTTTCATCGCGTGGCTGGACCTCACACTCCGGCCGCTTGCGCTTCTGGTCGCGCGCCGCCTGTCCCTAAAGACGGCCGGCAAGCGCCCCAAGCGCAGGGTGAACCCTGCTGTCCACCAAAGGGTATCGAAACGTCGGCCTCCCGGCGGAAGTCGAGATCTTGCCGCAGGCTCGCAACCGAGATGGTGCCGGCCGTATCCGTCCGGAGCGCGACGGGCCCCTCGCGCTCTTCATTAGCCGCCGCGGCGAGGCGATGACGGAGGTGGACGATCTGCGGGGGCTGGGCCCGGCAGTCTCGGCGAGCCACCTTCGCCGGATCCTTGTTCAAGGGCAATCTGGGCACCTTGTCATCTGCCGCCCTCCTGGATGCCTCGTTTTAGCCGTTCTTCAAGAGGACGAAGCGACCGAACTCTCCGCGTTCAGCATCGAGAGGGTCGTGAACCGGTACCTGCAGGCCGCCTTAGGCCAACCTTGGAATCCACATGGAGCCCTCGCCAATGAACATGTTCCCCTCCGATCGACCCGTCTACCAGAAACTCAACACCTCCTTCACGAGCTACGACGCCCTTCTTGAAGACCTCGCGTCCCGCCATCTCGACGGCTATCTGCACCTGACGCACGCGGGCTACCAGGGTACGCTCTTCGTCGTTGCTGGGACGCCGGCCGGCGCGATGGAAGAGCCCGGCGGCGCGCCGCGCCGCATGGGCCCGGTCGCCGTCGATGGATTCTCCCAAAAGGTGCGGGAGCGAGGAGGCTCGATCGACGTCCTCGAACTCGATCCGCAACTGGTCCCACTGCTCGCAGGCATGGCCGATGCCTTCCCCATGCATCTCGACCTGGCGTCTGAATGGACCGTCTTCGGCAGGCTGGTGGAGGC
>CAMAUF010000094.1 GCA_945861295.1 bacterium
CCCCCAAACGACGCCCCCACGGAGAGGCCATCGCCGAATTCGGCGAGCGCCCACTCGATGATTTCCTGGGGTTCGGCGGACTCGAAGCGCAAGTTCAGGGCGCCGAGTTCCGCCGGCGAGAGAAGCTGTGTCGCTGGCATGGGCTAAACATGACTGATTTGCTCGACTTTGTCAACTTAGTGGCGAAGGCCGCCGAAAAGGCGTATCGTGGCCTGTAACTCGCCCCCATTAGCCCAGCGCGTCGGCGCCCGCCCAGGAAGGAGCGTCCCAGAAATGTCCGCAACCGAGACGATTATCTACAACAGCGAACCTGGCAAGGTTCTCGGCATCCTGCAACACGAACTTGAGGACTTCTCCACCGAAGCGGAGCGCTACCTGCAAGGCGAATGGGCGACGGAAGCGCAATGGATTGGCTTCCGCCTCAAGCAGGGCGTCTATGGCCAGCGCCAGCCCGGCGTCCAAATGATCCGCTGCAAGCTCCCATTCGGCGGCGTCACACCCGAGCAGATGGAGGCCTTCGGCCAGGTCGCGGAGCGGTGCGCCCCGCTGCGCAAAGGCCATATCACCACGCGCCAGAACATCCAGTACCATCACATCCCGCTGCGCAAGACCGTCGAAGCGCTGAGGATCCTCGCCAAGGCCGGAATTTCGACCCGCGAGGCCTGTGGCAACACCGTCCGCAACGTGACTGGCGACCCTTTCGCCGGCGTCAACAGCGATGAACCGTTCGACCCGACCCCATACGCGGCCGCGTTCGCCCGGTATTGGCTCCGCAACCCGCTGACGCAGCTCCTCCCGCGCAAGATGAAGGTCGCTTTTTCCAGCAGCGACAAGGACGTCGCGATCGTTGGGATCCACGACCTCGGGTTTATCCCGAAGGTGCGCGATGGCGTCAAAGGCTTCGAGATCCGCGTGGGCGGCGGCCTCAGCATCATGCCCCGCGAGGCGTACGTGCTCCGTGAGTTCGTGCCGATGGAGGAGTACCTGCTCGTCTCCGAAGCGACGCTGCGGATCTTCAACCGGGCCGACGAACTGCGGAAAAACCGCGCCAAGGCCCGGATCAAGTTTCTGGTTGACCGGGTCGGCATCGTGGAGTTCCGCCGCATGGTCGACGCCGAGATCGAGAACAACGAAGGCAACTGGACGGGCAAGGACTTCCGGCCCGACAAACTCCTGCATCTCGACGATGAAGCCGCGTCGTCGCCCGCGAAGCGCGCCTCCTACAACCAGCCATCCGAAGCGGAAAAAGACGCGTTCTGCCGCTGGGTCACCACCAACGTCCGCGCCCAGCGCCAACAGGGCTTCTCGACCGTCGAAGTCAAAGTCACCCGAGGCGACCTGAACCCCGATCAATTCGCTGGCCTCGCCGCGATTATGCGGGAGTATTGCGGCGGGCGCGCCCGCACCAGCGTCCAGCAGAACCTTGTCCTCCGCTGGGCGCGGGACGAGTCGCTGTTCGAAGTCTGGCAGCGGTTGCAACCGCTGGACCTGGCAGACTCCGGCGCAAACACGATCACCGACGTCGTCTCCTGCCCTGGGACCGATAGCTGCAAGCTCGGGATCACGAGTTCGATGGGCCTCAGCGCGGCGATGCAGAAGCGCATGGAACTGCTCGATGTCCGGGACGAACTCACCTCGAAGATCCACATCAAGATGAGCGGCTGCCCCAACAGCTGCGGCCAGCACCACATCGCGAGCATCGGCTTCCACGGCGCCGCCATGAAAGTCGGCGACCAGCAGCTCCCGGCCTATCACGTCTTCCTCGGAGGCAGCTACACGGCCGAAGAAGGCGGCTTCCGGCTCGCGACGCAGCTCAAGGTGCGGATGCCGGCCAAACGAGCCCCTGAGGCCGCTGAGCGCATGGTCCGGCTCTACGAAGGTGGCCGCCAACCGAGCGAGCCGTTCAACGCCTTCGTCGACCGCGTCGGCCTGAAGCCGTTCGAAGAGGCCGTCGCCGACCTCTGTCTCCCCGGCGAGTTCACCGACGACAACCAGGGCATGTTCATCGACTGGGGCAAGCTCGATCTTTACCAGCTCCAACGCGGCGAGGGCGAGTGCGCTGTGTAGCCAGGCGCCGGAACGCGACGCACGCCTGGCGCTTCAGCGGGTCTGCTTCTGGAGTTGCGCGAGTTCGCCCTCGTCCGCCAGGACGATGACAATGTCGCCCTCGGCGAGGAGTTCGGTGTCACGGGGCCCGACGGCGATGGAGCCGTCTTTCCTCCGCACGCCCAGGAGCGTCGCTGTCGGGGCGCCGGCGATCATCTGGCGGCAGGTCTGCCCGACGAGGCCGTTGTCCAGGGTTACCTCGAATTCAGCGAGAACGAGGTCTCCGTGGCGGCCCTGCGCCAAGGTGTCCATGAAGTCGGCCGCCAGCGGCTGAAGCGCGAGCAGCACCATCCTGCGCCCACCCAGGCTGTACGGCGAGACGACTCGGTCAGCGCCAGCTAACCGCAGCTTCTCTTCGTTCTGGGGATATGCCGCCCGGGCGATGATGAAGAGGCCCGGGTTGAGCGAGCGTGCCGTGAGCGTAATGTACGTGTTGCCAGCGTCCGAATCACTGGCGGCGAGCAAGCAGCGCGCCCGCGTCAGGCTCGCCTGGACTAAGACGCGCTCCTGGGCCGCGTCGCCATCGACGACGTGGTAGCCGAAGCCGCGGGCCCGCTCTACTTGGGCCGGATTCTCCTCGATGATGACGAAGGCGTTACCGCGTTCCTGAAGCTCGCGGGCGACCTCCTGCCCGACGCGCCCGAAACCGCAGAGCACGTAATGCCCCTCCATGCGCCCAATCTCCAACTCGTGCCTCCTCAGATAGAAACGGCTTCGAACATCGCCTTCGAGCGACTCCTCCATGATGACCGCAAAGGCGTAGAGGACGACGCCCACCCCCGAGAGCAGGAGGACGATTGTGAACAGCTTCTCTTCCGTCCCGAAGTCGGTCAGTTCCCGAAAGCCCACCGTGGTCAGCGTGGTCACGGTCTGATACAGGGCGTCGACAAACGACATCCCAGCGAGCCCCATGTAGCCGCACACGCCGACACTCACGACAGTCGCAAAGAGCGCTATCGCGACGCGAAGCCGGCTGCTGAGGGGGATGGCGCGGAAAACATCGCTGATGGTGTGCACGGGATCGAGAGTATACCGCCCACGAGGGCCGTCCTACGGCTGGACGCCGCCGCTGACGATCGGGATCGTAACGCGCCAGGTGGTGATGGGGCGCTGGCCGCCTGTGCTGGCGCCGCCTACCGTCTGCTTTTTCAAGTACTGGGCCGCGACCCAGCCATCGCCGCTCGGCGTCGAGACATTCACCCAATCGCGCCCGTCCACGGAGACCGGGGACTGCGAGAGGACCGTGACCGCAGTGCTGTCCGCGAGCTTCGTCAGGATCTTGGCGCTTGTACCGGGGGCCTTCCGCAGGTTGAGACCGTCACCGTCGGCGGCTACAACGGCACGGTCGCCAGCGGCAAGGGAAACTCGCCCGGCGGCCGGGGAAGAGCCGCCGGCGCCGGCAGCGCCCTTAACCGGGATGCGATAGGCGTGTGCGCGCAAATTCGGGTTGCCGTATCGGGCCGCGGCCTCGGTCGGGTTGTAACCCTCGCGGACGCGGACGACCTCGTCCCAGTTGGCGTTGGAGTCGATGACCTTGAACTCGCCGCCGCCTTTGTTCTCCATCACGATCGCCGTGTGCAGGCCGGAATAGTCAGCATCGCCGCTGGTGTGGCGGTCGTCGGCGACCTGGATGATGTCGCCTTCGCGCGCTTCGGAGAGTGGGACTTCAGATGCGCCAGCGTCGAAGAACCCTTGCCGGTAATCGAAGCCGACTTCGCGACCCGTCGCCTCGAACACGACCCGCTGCATGAACGTCCAGCACTGCCCGCCCCAGGCGCCCTCGTACTTCAACGCGGTCACGACGATGGGGTGCGTGTACCGCGGCGCCGGATCCGTCGCCGCCAGGATGACGCCCGGGATGGCGCCAACCACGGCAATAAGTGTCAACAAGCCGGCCAGGGCCAGCCGGTGGGGGGACAACGGCATGAGCGCTACCTGTGTCGGAAATTCCGAGGCTCTGCGAAATGTAACGGGCGATACAGGGTTAGGCAACCAAAAAGGCGGAGACTAGCTCCGCCTTTTGGCGGATTTTGCCCAGATTTCACACTAATCACGACATAAGTGTCGAAACGTCCGTCCGGCCACAAGAACGTGCCTCATCGGCTCGCGCTCAGGCCCGCTGGCGGACGGCACGCTGCATTTGGCGCTCGGCGTCGCGCTCGGCGATCTGGTGGCGCTTGTCATAATGATGAAGGCCTCGTGCCAGGCCAATTTCCACCTTGGCACGGCCGCCCTTGAGATACATCGAGAGAGGGATGATGGTCAGGCCCTGCTCGCCGACGCGCTCCATGATGTGGGTGATCTGGCGCTTGTGGAGGAGCAGCTTTCGGTTGCGGTCCGGCGCGTGTCCGGAGTAGCCAGCCTGAGCGTACGCCGCGATGTTTGCTTCTTCCAGCCAAAGTTCGCCGTTCTTCACCCGCGCGTACGATCCCTGCAGCTGCACCCGATGGTCGCGCACGGACTTGATCTCGCTCCCGGTCAGCACGATGCCCGCCTCGAATTGTTCGAGGATGTCGTAGTCGTGCCGGGCGCGCCGGTTCTGCGCGACCATGCCGGAAGTGGTGTCTGCCATATTCCTGCCCAGATTCCTGCCCAGGCACGCAAATCGGCAGGTGGGCCGCCGCGCGCCGATTGCGTGAACTCAAGTCAAGGAGAAAACGTTACTTCGTGCCGCGAAGGATGTCGATGGCCTGGAAGACCTGGATGTCGCCCTCGTCGATGTACTGTTCCGCAGTCATCGGCAATTCCACGTCAGGCTTGATCCCCAGGCCCTCGATCAGTTCGCTCTTCGGCGTGAGCCAACGCCCGATGGAGGCGTAGAGCGCGCCGCAGTTGCCGTTGGGGTCGTCACAGTTCTTCAACGGGAAGAGGCGGTTCACGGTGCCTTTGCCGAAGCTCGTGGTGCCGAGGAGCTTCGCGCGGCCGTTGTCCCGCAGGGCCGCGCCTAGCACCTCGGAACCGCTCGCGCTCCCGGCATCCTGGAGGACGACAATCGCGATCTTGGTGAGGACGCCGCCGGTTTGCGCGTTGGTCGCCTGCCGCTTCCCCTCGGAATCTTCCTCGATAATGATGATCCCCTTATCGAGGAATTCGTCCGCGACGTTTACCGTTGCCGTCAGGCCACCGCCTGGGTTGCCGCGGAGGTCGAGGATCAGGCCCGTCTTGCACTTGGCCTCGATGCCGCTGCCCTTCGTCTTCAGTTCGGCGAGCGTCTTGTCGTGGAACTGCGAGATCGCCAAGTAGCAGATATCGGTGACGAGCTTGCCGTCGCGGTCCACGAGGGTGTCTCCGCTCTCGCCGGGAATCAACTCAAGGTTCGGTTCGGTGAAGACGCTTTCGATATCGATTTCGCCCCGGGTGACGTTCAACTCTTCGATCTTGCCATCCGCGTGTTGGACTTTAAGCAGGACAGACGTCCCGCGCGGCCCACGAATGACCTCGACCGCATGCGTGTCCGTCCAGCCATCGGTCGGTTCGCCGTCGACTGCGAGGATAATGTCCCCGCTCTTGATGCCGGCTTGCTCGGCGGGCGAATCGCGGAACGGCGCGACGATCTGGATCTGGCCGGTGCGGTCGCTGACGGAAGCGCCGATGCCTTCGTAGGTCGAAGCCAGCTGCAGGTTGCTCGACTTGAGGTCGCTCGGCGAAATGTAGTGCGTCTCGCGATCGTTGAGCGACGTGATCATGCCGTTGATGGCGGCATCTTTCAGGGCTTCGGGATCGATCGTCTTCCGATCGACGTATTGGCTCTCCAGGATCCCGACGATCTCGTCGATAATGGCCGCCCCGAGCGAGGCGGTGTTCGCGTCGGGCTGAGCGGTCGCGGGCCGGACGCCGGCCGGCGGCGCCGCGTCGTCGCTCCGCAGCTCTTGGACGCCCCAGCCCAGCGCGAACGCCAGCGTGACGAGGGCAAGGAGCAAGAAACCGACGGCCGCCATGCGGGCCGCGCGTTCTGCCGAGCTCGGCTGGGGCGGTTGGCTGAGCATCTCCATTGTGCGGGCCGGTACCTTCGAGGTTGCGTGCCCGTGCTGCGGGCCATGGCGAGTGTACAGTGCCGCGATTTGGCGCAGCAATGTGAGCACTTACCCTGCGTTTACGGCCCGTAACCGCAGCGTAACCGGCGATCCGCCCCACTCCCACGCCCCTGCGAGCGGGACGGCGGATTCGCGCGCTAAACCGGCGCCGGCTGCCGCCAGGCGAAGAACGCGTGTTCCCCGGGGCAGACAAAGTGGAGCGGCGAACCAGGGACCGCCTCCCAAAAATACACAGCGTCTCGCCCTTGGTCCGAGAATGAAGCGGCGATGCCATCGCCCAACACGCGTCCACAGACCGCAAGGCCTGAGCCGTCGGCGGCCCAGATTCGATGGGACTGCGCGTACTGATCATAAAACCCCAGCATCGTCCGAAAGTCCGGCGCGGGCACGAAGCCCTCTGTCGAGGCGAGGAATTGGCCATCCTTGGTGTGGACGCGCACGGCATAGCGCCCGTCGCCGGTTTGCAATGGGGTCACGACCGCGACTCTTTGGCCATCCGGGGCCCAAAGCGCGGCGACGAACGGCCCCTTCACGATCCGGCGCGCCGGTAGCCGCCCGGACCCGTCAAGGAGCAGCAGTTCTTGAAAGACGCCCGCGTCCGGTTCAACAGTGAGGGCGGCGGCGATGTCGCTGGAATCGGGGACCGTCGATAGCGCGACGCCGCCCGCCAGCCGTGCGATCGAACTGCGCCGCCCCGTACGGACTTCGTGAGCCACGATTTCGACCCCGGGGGGCGAAGGCTGCGCGAACACGACCGACATTCCGTCGGCAGTGAAAGCGGGCGCGCGGAAGCCGACACACTCGGTAGCGATCGTCTCCGTCCCCCGCGTGGCAGGATAGTAGATCTTCATCTCCTGGCCGCAGTGATAGGCGAGCATCTGGCCTTCCGGGCTCCAGGCCTCGAAGATCGGCGCGCCAACGGCGACCTCCGCCCCGGTGAAGGCGCCGTCGACATCCGAGAGAGACAGCGTCAGCCCTTGGGCAGCGGTGGTCACCATCGCCAGATGCTCCCCGCTCGGCGCCCAGAGCGCGTAGTGGGGCACCCGTGGTGCGATGACCGGGGGTACGTCCGCTGTCGAGACGTAAGCCAACCGGGCGCCGCCGCTGATCAGGTCCACTATTTCGATCGAACTGCGGATTTCGCGCTGCCCGGTCGTCACAGTGGAGGCTGCCAAAAGGTCAAGCCGCGGATGCCAGGCTGGCCAGCGTCCTTGCTCGCGGCGCTGATGGTGCGACCAGTTCGATTGCGATCCGTCTCCTTCCCAGATCGCCAGCGAACCAGTTCGGGTGACCACGGCGAGGCGATGGAAAGTCATGCTGCCTTGCGTACGGGAACTTTGGCCGGCGCGCAAGTCCAGGCTCAGGACTGGGCCGAAAGACGACCCAACGGACCCAACGGTTGGCGCCTAACTTCGCACT